>CADCOP010000001.1 GCA_902803065.1 uncultured Lachnospiraceae bacterium
ATGATGCTTGCGAATGGAGAAAATGATCATGGATGAAAAAACAGGAATGATTCTTGCATGCATCGCTGTCGGATATGCGCTTGGAAACATACTGACAGCTGAGATCGTGACACATCTGATGGCAGGGCGGAGCGCTTATCAGATGGGCTCGGGAAATCCGGGAATGGCCAACGTGATGACGCAGATGGGAAGGAAAGCGGGGCTCCTGGTGCTCCTGGGAGATGTGCTCAAGACAGCGGCTGCCATGGCGGCCTGCCGGTATCTGGCAGGACCGGTGCTCGGCAGAGAGTCCATGCTCTGGGCCGGACTCGGCACTGTGCTCGGGCATAATTATCCTGTCTGGAAGAAGTTCCGGGGCGGCAAGGGCGTTGCCGTGACCGTCGCGTGGCTGATCTTTTATATGCCGAAATGGGGGATTCCGTGCAGCATCGCCGGGGGAATCCTTACACTGATGACGGGATATCTGCCGCTGGGAGCTGTGGTGATCCCGCTGCTGGTTCTGCCGTTTGCCTTTATCTTTGAGGGAACGCTGACGGGATGCATTACTGCCGTGATGCTGGTTATCATGATCATCCGGCACCGCCGCGGACTGATGAGAATGATCCGCGGGCAGGAAGAAAAGAAGTTCCGGAAGAAGAAAGCGCAGAGCTGATATGCACCGGCGATGAGCAGAAAACGCAGAGCTGACGGGCACCGGCGATGAGCAGAAACCGCGGGACTCCGCGGAGCAATTGTTAAGATATGATGAGAAAGGATGTGTCTGAATGAGATCTGACGATATGACGAAGGAACTGTTCCGGAGAATTCTGGATGAGGGCTGCCTGGATAAGAACCCGAGGCCCCATTATGAAGATGGAACGCCGGCTCACACGCTTTCCATCAATCATGTGATGCAGTCGTATGAGCTTGATAAGGGCGAGTTCCCGATCATAACGCTCCGGCCGATCGCGATCAAAAGCGCCATAGGCGAGCTGCTGTGGATCTATCAGGATGAGAGCAACAGCCTGGACGTGCTGCGGGATAAGTACAATGTGACCTGGTGGGATGCCTGGGATGTGGGTGACCGGACCATCGGCTGCTGCTACGGCGAGACGGTGCGCCGCCATCATCTGATGCGGGATCTGCTTGAGGGGATCCGGAAGGACCCGGACGGACGCCGCCATATCATCAACATGTGGCAGGTGGATGACTTCCTGGAGCCGCACGGGCTCAAGCCATGCGCCTACCAGACGGTCTGGAATGTCCGCCACGGCAAGGACGGCACGGACTACCTTGATATGTGCCTGTTCCAGCGGTCATCCGATTACGCGACGGCAGGCTGCATCAATCAGGTGCAGTACGCAGTGTTCCTGATCCTGGTGGCCAGGCACACAGGCTATGTCCCTGGAAAATTCACCTGGATGGTCGACAACATCCAGATCTACGACCGGCATGTGGACCAGGTCAAAGAGATGCTGCAGAGGGAATCGGTCGAATGCAGCCCGTATATCTGGCTGAACCCGGAGAAGAAAGACTTTTATGAATTCACGGTGGACGATATCAAACTGAAGGATTATCCGAGAGATGTGATTCGTGAGAAGAACCCGCAGCTTAAGTTCCCCATCGGAATTTGAAAAGCATAGATATGAAAAGTAAGGAGCAGTAGAAGAAGATGAAAAACATTGCGTATTACAACGGCAGGACAGCCCCGATCGAAGAGATGATGATCCCGATGAATGACAGGGCGTGCTATTTCGGAGATGGCGTGTATGAAGCAGCCATGGTCAGAAACCATAAGATATTCGCCCTTTCGGAGCATCTGGACCGGCTGTACAACAGCGCAGGACTCGTAAAGATCGCCATGCCCTGGACAAAGGATGAGCTGGCAGGAATTCTGCAGGAGCTTGTGGATCAGGTGGATGAAGACGAGCAGATGATCTACTGGCAGGTGACCCGCGGAACAGCCATGCGCAATCACATCTTCCCGAAGGGAGACGTGAAGCCGAACCTCTGGGTGACAGTCAAACCGATGCACCTGAAGGATATGCATCATAAGCTGAAGCTGACAGAGATGGAGGACACCCGTTTCCTGCACTGCAACATCAAAACACTGAACCTGATGATCAACTGTATCGCGGCAGAAAAGGCAGAAGAACTCGGCTGCGACGAATGCGTATTCCACCGCGGCAGCATAGTTACGGAATGCGCCCACAGCAATATCAGCATCCTGAAGGACGGCGTTCTGATCACGCATCCTACAGATCACTACATCCTTCCGGGCATCACCAGAAAGCACATCATCGAGATCTGCAAGGCACACAACATCCCTGTAGATGAGACACCGTTCACGCTGGACGACCTGCTTACCGCAGACGAGGTGCTCGTATCCAGCTCAACGAAGCTGTGCTGCAGTGCCGATACATTTGAAGGAAAGAGCGTTGGAGGAAAAGCACCGGAACTTCTGAAGGTGATCCAGGACGCATACATGGAAAAATATCTGACAGAGACCGCCTGAACATCAGCCCGGTCAAACCAGACACAGAATCAAAGCTGCCCCGCCGAACAAGCCATGCAGGTTCGGCAGGGCAGCTTTTTTCAGTTCACAAAGCCGGGAGCGTGCCTGCGATGGAACATTCTCCCCCGGTGCTTTATTGTCGTTCTTTTCTTTATGCGGTATAATTTACTCAGCTATATGTGTCAGGATAAAACGGAGAGGGGGAAGATGATGAGAAAAGAATGGGCAGCTTTGCTGGCGGGTCTGGCTCTGCTTCTGGCGCCTGCCTGCGCAGCCGGGGCTGAGACGGGGACCGGCCCGGCCTCGTTCAGAGCAGGTGACCTGATCGAATTCAAGGCGCCGGAACCGGTAAAAATGATCTCTTCTGATGAGATGGATCTTATGTTTGACGCCATGAGCGGATATTCACCGGAGGAACAGACGCTGGTCATCAATGACGGAACATATTTTCATTATTATGAGCAGCTGGATCCGGTCGCGAGGGAGATGTACGACATCATGCTCGAGGTGGCGAAGGATCCTGTATCGGAAGATAATCTCGGACTGATGATGACGACCATCGATCCGGACAGCGATGAATTCTTTGATGAATGGTGCCTCGCTTACCTGGGGCTGACCTATGACCATCCGGAACTCTTCTGGCTTTATTCCTATAAACACATGATCGTCCCGTATTCCGACGGCGGGTACGCGAACGGCGTGTACTATGTCCTGTTCGGCATGGATGAGCCTTATGAGGAATACGAGGAGGAGATGACCGCGTTCAACAACGCGGCGGATGCGTTCTTGCAGGATATTGACAGAGGCGCATCTGACTATGAGATCATCCGGCAGGTCCATGACAAGCTTGTCTCCATGGTCTCCTATGACGATGAGGAAGCGGCCGGCACCGTGGACGATGCTTATTCGCATACGGCATACTCCATGCTTGTGAAGAATTCCCGGGGGATCGAGAACTACGGCGTCTGTGACGGCTACAGCCTGGCATTTGAATATCTTCTGCAGCAGTGCGGCGTGAAGGTCGTGTTCAACGCAGGCCTTGCCGGGTCTCCGGAGGATGAGGCCGCGGGACAGCTGGGCGGCCACGCCTGGGATATGGTCATGCTGGACGGCATGTGGTATGAGATCGACAGCACATGGGATGATAATATCATGGAGGACCTTGAGGAATACGCGCAGGAATGCGAGACGGAGCTGGTTCCCGGAACACTTCCGGATGACTATCTGCTGGAGGCGTTCCATAACAAAGACTACAGGTACGCTCTCGATCATTTCCTGTATCTGCTTTCGACTGAGGAACTGCGGCATTTCCATGTGGCTGATCATGAGGACCTGTACTATACGACAACGGACGGGGAGTTTACGTTCTCCTTGCTGGAAGGAAATGATTCGGTGCATGTCAGGTTTGAACCCGGAAGCGGCCCGCAGGGCGGTATCCTGAACCTGGCTCCGATAGCGGAGAGCAGCTGGACAGCCTGATCGGCCTGATTAGCCTGATCAGGGACAGCTTTCATTGCTGTTTGTGCCGCCGCCGGCGGCAGAATGGAGATCGATATGAGAAAATGGTGGAAAGTGATCGCTTCAGCGGTTCTCGCAGGCACTGTCATAAGCGCTTCCATGAGCGCAGCCGGAACAGAGAGCGCGGCCGGGGCACAGAATGCA
>CADCOP010000002.1 GCA_902803065.1 uncultured Lachnospiraceae bacterium
CCGATCACAGGATCCATCTTCTGGCTCCGGGCTTTCTCCACGAGATCCTCGCCGTATTTGTTAAGCGTATCATACGTATCTTCCGGCGTATCCGAGGTCACTCTCTGGTTGCCCCGGACCGTAGAGAGGGCCTTCAGGAATCTCTCCTTTGTCACCCCGTATTCACGGAAGAACGCTGCCATCGACGGGCTGGGATTATCAAGCATCGCAAGAAACAGATGCTCGACGGACACATACTCGTCTCCCATTCTCTTAGCCTCATCTTCGGCTGAGATAAGCGCTTTGTTCAGGTACTGACCGATATAATGCTGTCCTCCGGATACCTTCGGACGTTCATTCAGCTTCTGCTCAAGGCGCCCGGTAAAGTGCTCCTTCTGGATCTCCATCTTCTCGACAAGCTTCAGGATCAGGCTGTCATCCTGCTTCAGCAGGCTGTACAGCAGATGTTCCTGCTCGATCTCCTGGTTCCCGTAATCATAAGCGATCTTTTCCAGGTCATTGACTGCCTGTACAGATTTCTGTGTAAATTTCTGAATATTCATAAACAAGCCCCCTTTCGGCTTTCATATTTTCAAAGCATAAACAGATCCCTGTCTGTTCTATACGAACTATAACACCTGTTGTTAGCACTGTCAAGTGGTGAGTGCTAATTATTTGTAAAGAAAATGGCAGCGCCACTGCTGCGCTGCCTGAAAATCAAAATATGCTCTTATCCCCTGATCAGCTTAAACGGCTTCACGCCTGCCACAGCTTCTCCGGGCGTAATACGTTTTTCCTCATGATCCAGATCGATCAGGATGTACCTGTCATTGCCCATGCCTATCTCTTTCATATAACTGAGCTGCCTGTGCCCGTGACGGGTCTCGATTCTCTCAACCAGGTCGTGATGATCCTTCTCAGTCATGGCGTAGATCAGATCCACGCTGGCCTGATCCGCCGCGAGAATATCCAGTGAAGCGATGATTCCTGTATCCGGTGTAACAACAGGCGCGGCGTCCACGCCTTCACAGTCACAGGATACGGACATGTTCCGCATCACATTGATGTAACAGATATTCTTTCCGAAATAATCGATGGTCGCCTTGGTGGATTCGGTGATCCTCTCCATCAGTTCCTCCTCGGCGATTCCCCACTGCTGATCTCCGCGCTGATGGATCCATTTTTTGCCGATGCGCCCGTCCGCGCAGCCGATACCGATATTCTTGTTTGATCCGCCGAAGCCTCCCATGGTATGTCCCTTGAAATGTGTCAGCACGACCAGGGAATCATACGATGTCATATGGCTGCCGCACGACATTTCTGTAAACCATTTTCCTCCCTGGACCGGGAGCAGGACAGTTCCGTCCTCATCCATGATATCGACCGGGCAGAAAGTCCAGCCGTTGACTTTAAGAGTCTCGCGGTGAGCCTCGGTCGTATAGCGGTCCCCGTCATAAAACGTATTTGTCTCAACAATAGCCGCCTCCGGCAGGTCTTTCTCAACAAGTTCCCTGACCCATGCGCGCGGTATGATGTTGGGACCGTTCTTCTCACCGGTATGAAGCTTGATCCCGGTCCTGCCGCTGATCGACCCGCTGACCTTCTCGTAGATTCTGCAAAGTCCCTCCGGAGAGAGGTCTCTTGTAAAATAAACAACAGATTCATTCCCCGTACGCTCTTCATACGGAACATACCGGCTGCCGCCGGTCCCTGGTCTTACATCTGCCATAGCTGGCCTCCTTTCTCTCATACCGCCTCGAACGCCTGAGCGAGATCCTCAATAATGTCCTCCACATTTTCAATACCGACGGAGAGTCTGACCAGATCCGGGCTCACGCCGCCGGCCATCAGTTCTTCAT
This sequence comes from uncultured Lachnospiraceae bacterium, assembly GCA_902803065.1. Classification (GTDB taxonomy): domain Bacteria; phylum Bacillota; class Clostridia; order Lachnospirales; family Lachnospiraceae; genus Merdiplasma. The sequence continues at coordinate 1,839 of CADCOP010000002.1, forward strand.
CCGTCATCTGCCTGTGTGTGGATGACGCAGGATGAAGGATGCATGTATGGGCATCCGCTACATGCGTAGCAATCATGGCGACTTTCAGGTGCTTCATGAATTCCTCTGCAGCCTTTCTTCCGCCCTTCACGCCGAAGGAGATCACGCCGCAGGTTCCTTCCGGCATATATCTGCGGGCGCGCTCATAGTATTTATTGCCCGGAAGTCCGGGAAAATTCACCCAGGCAACCTTTTCATTTCCTTCCAGATATTCCGCAACCTTCTGCGCATTCTCGCAATGCCTCTTCATGCGGACTGCCAGGGATTCAAGACCCAGGTTCAGGAGAAACGCGTTCATCGGAGCAGGCGTGGAACCAAGGTCGCGCATCAGCTGCGCAGTCGCCTTCGTAATGAATGCTCCGCCAAGTCCGAATTTTTCCGCGTAGGTGATCCCATGATAGGATTCATCCGGCGTGGTCAGTCCGGGGAATTTATCGGCATGCGCCATCCAGTCAAACTTTCCGGAATCCACGATGCAGCCGCCTACGGTAGCATCATGTCCATCCATGTATTTCGTAGTAGAATGAGTCACGATGTCCGCGCCCCACTCGATCGGCCTGCAGTTGATGGGCGTCGCGAATGTGTTATCGATGATCAGCGGAACTCCGTGCGCGTGCGCAGCCTTCGCAAAGCGCTCAATATCAAACACGATCAGCGCGGGATTCGCGATCGTCTCGCCGAATACTGCTTTTGTGTTCGGGCGGAACGCGGCTTCAAGCTCCTCATCGCTGCAGTCCGGATCCACGAACGTAAACTCGATGCCCATGCGGCGCATGGTCACATTGAACAGGTTGAAGGTTCCGCCGTAGATGGTGGAAGACGCGACCACGTGATCCCCTGCCCCCGCGATATTAAACACCGCGTAGAAAGAAGCCGCCTGCCCTGAAGATGTCAGCATAGCCGCAGAACCGCCTTCAAGCGCAGCGATCTTGGCAGCTACAAAGTCACTGGTCGGATTCTGAAGACGCGTATAAAAATACCCGCTCGCCTCCAGATCAAACAGCTTGCCCATCTCCTCGCTGCTGTCATACTTGAACGTCGTACTCTGCGTGATCGGGATCATCCTCGGTTCGCCATTCTTCGGTTCATAACCAGCCTGTATGCATTTCGTCTCTAATCTCATCGTATGATCACCTGTATCCTCTCCATATTTATTCAGCACGGTCCGGCTTCTTTCTTTCCCCGGCTCCTCCGGGAACAAAGCTTTTGTTCCCGCGCTCTGTCAGTCTCCATTTTACAATCATAGCCTTCATTAAACAAGCCATAAATAATAAGGAGCCGCCGTTTCCGGCAGCCCCTGCAGCAGCGTCAGCTGATGTTCCATCACAGTATTACGAGTTCAGATCGACCGTTTCCCCGAAAATTGCATCGGTTCCGTAGCCCCAGGCATCCACGTTATACCATGCGGATGTGGCTGTATGTCCATTCGTAATGTCATACAGATGTATGGTATACGTGCCGTCCCCGTTGTCATCCGTATCCGCGTATCCCGGCCTGTATCCATAGGTCCTTTCATAATAGTCGAGCGCCTTGGCGCCGAGCTCCTCATAGCTTCCGGCCGTGCTCTGGTTTGAGCTGTACTGCGTTCCTGTATTTGTGCTGGTCGTTCCGGTTCCCCAGTACTGCTCATCTACTCCGAAGAAATCAGGAGCTCCCTCCGCCTCTTCTCCGACCACGACCTCAACAAACTGCCAGCCGTCGAGCGGACTTGCCGGGTTGTATGTGAAGAATGCGGCGAACGGACACTGAATATATGTGTACCCGTTGTTGTCATATGTGATCACATCTCCGGCGATCAGAAGATTGTCTCCGTCATATCCGCAGCTGTAGCCGTTTTCAAAATAGAACGGGCCTGCGTCGCCGAAATCACCGGTGGAAGCCATCTGAACTGTCGATCCGTTTACACTGTACGTATAGTTCGATAAGAACTGATCCATGGCCCCTGTATTGGAACCGCCGAACATGCCATCCATGATGGCCTGAAGATCAGACGTCTGGGCCTGATTGCAGTCTGACAGCCTGGAAATGCGCGCGTCATTATAACAATACTGGTACCAGTACAATATGAACGCCTTGTCATCATCCGTCAGCTCATCTGCAGACACAGACCCGTCGTACGGCCAGTCGTATCCGGTATGCCACCTGTACAGATAGCTGGCCATATTCTTGAGCATGGCAGCGTCCACGTTCTCAGCATCCGCCCACGGATCTCCTGTTCCCGAGTAACCGGAGGAAACATTTCCCTGCGGGCTTGTCCCGATAAAATGAAGCTCCGTGATCAGGGTGTCATCATAATTGTTTCCGGAGCGGACATCGTTGATCGTGATCGTCACTGTCCCGTCGCTTACAAGCGGCTGTGAGAGCGTAAATGTACAGCCGGAGCCGTCCGCCCGGTAAGTCGCCGCGTAATCAGATGTATTCAGCGTATATGTTACGCCTCCTGCGGTGACCTTCAGGGATGAAGGCGCCCCGTTTTTATAAAACAGGTCCTCTGTCTTGTAATACCCGGGCCATACCTGGATCTGATTGATCTGTGTGCCCGCAGGATAATAATATGTGATCGTTTCTCCCACGCCGCTGCCTGAAACATCTTCACACCATGCAGCGGTCATGCTGTCATCCACAAGGTTCCACGGGTTGTAATCATACCCTTCCACATACAGGACTGAAGAAGCAGAAATGTCTGTAGGATACAGAACATATGTCTCCTCAGCCGAAACCGCCATGCCTGACAGCAGCAGGGCAGCCAGTGCCGGTAAAAATGTCTTAGCAATCTTCATCGTCTTATCCCCCCGTATCTGTTCTATCCTTCGATCCGTTTCCACCTGTTTTTCCGTTTCTTTCGTTTTCCAGGTTTCTCCTTATAATCTTAACACATTTACCATAAATATGATATGATGAAGTATCTATAATTATTCTTAAGAATGGAGGAACCATTTTGAATCACACACTGGATTCTTTCAGGTCGTACCTGAAGGAAATGAATTATTACAGCCGGGCATGCACGCTTCTGAGCTGGGACATGTACACAGCCACTCCGAAGCTGGGCTTCCAGGGTATGGCGGATGCTCTGACGTTTTTTTCCACAAAGCACTTTACCCTGAGTACGTCCGACGAACTCCTCTCCATGCTGGAAGCCTTATCGGTTCCGGAGGAATATGATCAGCTGGATGAAGGCATGAAATACACTGTCCGGACAATGCTCCGCGATCTGAGAAAAATGCGCCGTGTGCCAAAGGATTTCTTTGAAGCGTTTATTGCTGAGCAGAGCCTTTCCATGCAGGCCTGGGAGGAGGCAAAACGTACTTCCGATTACAGCCTGTTCGCTCCGCACCTTGAAAAGCTGATCGAAATGACCAGACAGCAGTGCGCCTATACCGATCCGGACAGGGAGTGCTATGACGTCCTGCTTGACAAGTATGAAGAGGGCATGGATTCTGAGTCCATTGACCGCGTCTTTACAGAGCTTCGCGACGGTCTTCTGCCCCTGCTTAAAAAGATCCTGGCGCATCCTCTCCCGGAGAGCCGCATCTATCAGGGTACATATGACGCTGACGCGCAGAAGAAAGTCCAGGAGCTCCTGCTTGGCTACATCGGCTTCTCCTTTGAAGCGGGAACGACCGCCGAGAGCGAACATCCTTTTACCAGCGGTTTTTCGCGTTATGACGTGCGCGTGACCAATCACTATTATGAGCACGATCCGATCTCAGCCATGTTTTCCGCCATCCATGAAGGTGGACACGCGATCTTTGAGCAGAATGTCGACCCCGCGCTCGAAGGTACGGCTGCCGATGACTGCTGCTACATGGGCATTCATGAGAGCCAGTCCCGGTTCTTTGAAAACATACTCGGCCGCCGTAAGAGCTTCTGGGTCCCGGTCTACAGCCGGATCCAGGAATTGCTCCCGGACCTGAAGGATATCCCGCTGGATGAGTTTGTTCAGGAGATCAATCATGTGAGGAACAGCTTTATCCGCACACAGGCTGATGAGGTGACCTACTGCCTGCATATCATTCTCCGGTATGAAATGGAACAGGAGATCTTCCGGAATCATGCTTCTGTTGACAGCCTGCCTGCGCTCTGGAATGAAAAGATGCAGAAATACCTGAACCTAACGCCCGAAAATGACTCCGAAGGAATCCTTCAGGATATGCACTGGTCTGACGCTTCCTTCGGTTATTTCCCGTCCTACCTTCTCGGAAACATTTACGACGGGATGTTCCTGGAAGCTATGGAGAAGGATCTCGGCCCCATCGATCCGCTGCTGGAGAGCGGACAGATCCATCTCTGCCGGGAGTGGCTAAATGAAAAGATCCACAAATACGGCTGCCTGCGCCTGCCGCGCGAGGTCATCGCAAATGTATGCGGCCAGGAACTGAGCGCTGCCCCCCTGCTTCGCTATTTCACTGATAAATACACTAAGATCTGCGGACTGGAGTAATGTATCATGTTCTCTTTTAAAACGTTCTTAACAGGCTTTACAGACAAAAAAGCAGAAAGGAATTCACCAATGGCTAAATATCCCGAAATCACGATCACTATGGAAAACGGAGATGTTATGAAGGGTGAGCTCTACCCCGAGATCGCTCCGAATACTGTCAACAACTTTATCAGCCTGATCAATAAGGGTTTTTATAACGGGCTGATCTTCCACCGCGTTATTCCCGGCTTCATGATCCAGGGCGGCTGCCCCCAGGGAACCGGCACGGGCGGCCCGGGCTACCATATCCGCGGAGAGTTTACGGCGAATCACTTCAGGAATGATCTGCGCCACACGGAAGGCGTCCTGTCCATGGCAAGAGCCATGCATCCGGATTCTGCCGGTTCCCAGTTCTTTATCATGCACAGGACTTCACCGCACCTTGACGGCCAGTACGCTGCATTCGGAAAGATCACCGACGGACTTGATGTGGTCAATAAGATCGCCCTGGCTGAGCGCGATTACCGCGACCGTCCGCTTGAGGATCAGCGCATTGCCACCATCACCGTAGAAACCTTCGGAGAGACCTATCCGGAGCCGGAAACTCTGTAAAAATGAAATGGCAGGATGGATGTTTCGATGTTCGAAGCATCTATCCTGCCTTTCTTTTTATTGAAAACCAAGTTTTCGGGCAAGCCGGAGCGAGCTTTCATTTCCCGCACTGACCTGTACGCAGAACTTTGTTATGCCGAGCTCCTGCCGCGCGTACTGCAGGATGGCTGTGCACGCCTCCAGCGCGTATCCTCGTTTGCGCTTGTCCCGGCGGATCACATAGCCCAGTTCAACCCCTTCATCCCGGCTGGATTCCTCATCACTCTCCGCATCCTGACAGTGAAGGATGATCATGTCCCCGCCGGAAGGTTCACGCACAGGGTTCAGGCCGCACCAGCCGGCGATCTCTCCTGTTTCCTTTTCAAGCACGCTCCAGTTTCCATATTCAAAAAAACTGTAGGTTATGCTTATATAATCCAGATATTCTTCCCGGCTGAGGGAGTCTCCCTGCGAAAAAAAGCTGACGGAAGCACCTTCATTTTCCCGGATCATCTCATTGATGGCCGGGTAGTCCTCTTCAGTACTTTCACGGATCCTGAGCCTTTCTGTTTCCGCGATCACGTGCGGAATCCCGAAATGATGATCATATTCTCTCCGGATCAGATCCTCTGAAACATGATCGAAGTCTGTGATCACACATTCGGCACCCTCAAAAAAAGCATCCCTCCCGGCTGTATAACCGATGCAGCAGTATCCCTTATTCTTAAACATCTTAAGTGTTTCCGGATCCTCCGAAATGACTACCGCATGCTCTGCAGGCACGAGCTCATCATCTGAGATTTTTTCTTCCATATGCAGGCAGCCCTTTAAAAGGCGGCACCGGTATATATCTCCCTCTGCGCGGGCAAACCAGATCTCATACATATCTTCTTTTCCTCACATAATTTCCTGTTCATGCAGCCCCGCTTCAGATTTCCGGTCACGTATTTCGAGTGCAGCCTCGCTTCAGGTCCCCGGTCACGCATTTCATGTGCAGCCCCGCTTCAGGTCCCCGGTCACGCATTTCATGTGCAGCCCCGCCGCAGAATCACATGCTCCTCATATTCGAAAAGGGCTGTGTTCAGCGAACACAGCCCTCTGCAAAA
>CADCOP010000003.1 GCA_902803065.1 uncultured Lachnospiraceae bacterium
ACTTGACGCGATCTTATTCGCTTTTCCGTATTTCGATGCTTCCTGCCAGGCCTTCTTTGCCCACTGTCCGGTCACAATATAATCAGCGACCCGGTTCTTCATAAGATTCATCGGGATCATGGCGAACTGCAGAGATGCGCCGCCCTGAAGGAACAGAACCTTATAGTTATCCGGAATGTGCAGAAGGTCTCTGAAATCCTGCTCAGTCTCAGCGATGATGTCATCAAACATCTTGGATCTGTGGCTCATCTCCATGACAGACATGCCGCAGCCTCTGTAATTCATCATCTCATCGGCTGCTTCCCTGAGGACTTCCTCCGGAAGAACGGCCGGGCCTGCTGAAAAATTGTAAACTCTTTCCATTGCTGTAATGCTCCTTCGTCTAAAAAATGTTTATGTGTATTGAAAATCAGTCTTTCAGGTCGTCCTGGTCAAACACCTCATCGATCGCCTGTCCTGCCGGAACCATGGGGAATACCTTATCATCCCTGTCGATCACACAGTCAATAACGACCGGACGGCCCAGAGACATCGCTTTCTCAAGCGCCGGTGCCATCTCTTCCTTCTTCTCGACACGGATTCCGACCGCGCCGAGAGCTTCGGCGACCTTCACATAATCGACCGCGTCATCCAGGATCGTCTGGGAATAGCGCTTTCCGTAGAACAATGTCTGCCACTGGCGGACCATTCCGAGAACATGATTGTTCACGATCACTTCGATCACAGGGATATTATACCTTGCGGCTGTCGCGATCTCATTCATGTTCATGCGGAAACATCCGTCGCCTGCGATATTGATCACAGTTTTGTCAGGGCATCCGCACTTGGCGCCGATGGCTGCCCCGAGGCCGTAGCCCATGGTGCCCAGTCCGCCGGAAGTCAGGAACTGATGCGGCCGCTGATAGCTGTAATACTGCGCCGCCCACATCTGGTGCTGTCCGACCTCAGTCGTAATGATGGCGTCGCCGCCGGTCGCCTTGTATATCTGCTCAACGATATAGGGACCGGTAAGAACGCTGTCGTCATACTTCAGCGGATACTTTGCCTTCAGAGACATGATATACTCCATCCAGTCTTCGTGTTTCTGCGGCTCGATCCTGGGAAGAAGTCTCTTAAGCACTTCTCTAACGTCACCTATGATGCTTGCGTCGACCAGGATATTCTTATTGATCTCAGCGGGGTCCACATCGATCTGCAGGATCCTGGCATGACGGGCGAACTTCTTTGCGTTTCCGGTGACCCGGTCGCTGAACCTCGCTCCGACAGTGATCAGAAGGTCACAGCCGGATACGCCCAGATTAGCTGTCTTTGTGCCGTGCATGCCCAGCATGCCGCAGTAGCGCTCATCCGTGCCCGGGAATGCGCCTTTGCCCATCAGGGAATCTGTCACCGGCGCATCTATCTTCTCAGCCAGTTCCTTCAGCTCCTCCTGCGCGTTGGCAATGGAAGCGCCGCCGCCGACAAACAGGAACGGTTTTCTGCTCCTGCTGATCATGCGCACCGCCGTATCAATGTCCTCCTGGCGGATCTCTCCGTCAAACGGAAATACTTCATAGGGTTTTGCCGGTGTGTATTCTGCCACGTCAGCCGTCGCGTTCTTTGTCAGGTCGATCAGGACGGGTCCCGGCCGGCCTTCCTTTGCGATACGGAACGCGCTGCGGACCGTCTCGGCCAGCTTTGTCACATCGCTTACGATATAGTTATGCTTTGTGACAGGCATGGTGATGCCGCGGATATCGACCTCCTGAAAGCTGTCTCTTCCGAGAAGGGCATTGCCCACATTGGCAGTGATCGCGACCACGGGAACGGAATCCATATAAGCCGTAGCGATTCCGGTAACAAGATTTGTGGCTCCCGGCCCGGAGGTCGCGAAACACACGCCGACTTTTCCTGTGGCTCTCGCGTAGCCGTCCGCCGCATGGGAAGCTCCCTGCTCATGCGAAGTCAGGATATGCCGGATCTCGCTGCTGTGCCTGTACAGCTCATCATATACATTCAGGATGGCGCCGCCCGGATATCCGAAAATGGTATCCACGCCCTGCTCCTTCAGACATTCGATCAGAATCTGTGATCCGTTTAACTTCATTACTTCAGCTCCTCAATAAGATGTATGTCAGTTCTGCAGCAACCGTTTGCTCATGCCTTCGGTACTTCAAGGACCGCTCCGCGGTTTCCTGAGGTGACCAGCGCTGCATACCTTGCAAGATACCCAGTGGTGATCTTCGGTTCTCTCGGAACCCAGGCAGCCTTTCTGCGGGCGAGCTCCTCATCGCTTACAGCCAGTTCCAGTTTATGTTCAGGGATATTGATCCGGATGATGTCTCCTTCCTCAACGAGAGCGATCGGTCCGCCTACCGCCGCCTCCGGCGAAACGTGGCCGATGGAGGCTCCGCGGGATGCTCCGCTGAATCTGCCGTCCGTGATCAGCGCAACGCTGCTTCCGAGTCCCATGCCTGCGATGGCCGACGTCGGATTCAGCATCTCACGCATGCCCGGACCGCCCTTGGGTCCTTCATAACGGATCACGACAACGTCTCCGGCAACGATCTTTCCTCCAAGAATCGCTTCAATGGCGTCCTCCTCACAGTCAAAGACGCGCGCGGGTCCTTCGTGCACCATCATTTCCGGCACGACGGCAGAGCGCTTTACGATACCGGAATCCGGAGCAAGATTACCCTTAAGAGCAGCAAGGCCGCCTGTCTCGCTGTAGGGATGATCGATCGGACGGATGACCTCGGGGTTCAGGTTCCGGGCTCCGCTGATATTCTCACCGACTGTTTTTCCGGTGACAGTAAGGCAGTCGAGATTCAGGAGATCCTTCTTCGTAAGCTCATTCATGACTGCGTATACTCCGCCTGCTTCGTTCAGGTCTTCCATGTAGGTCGGTCCTGCCGGGGCAAGGTGGCAGAGGTTCGGTGTTCTCTCACTGACCTCGTTGGCGATATCAACATTCAGCTCGATGCCGCATTCATGCGCGATCGCGGGAAGATGCAGCATACTGTTCGTCGAACATCCCAGAGCCATGTCAACTGTCAGAGCATTCATGAAAGCCTTTTCCGTCATGATATCACGCGGGCGGATATTGTTCCTGAGCAGTTCCATGACCTGCATTCCTGCCATTTTCGCAAGACGGAGCCTTGCAGAGTAGACTGCCGGGATCGTTCCGTTGCCGCGAAGTCCCATGCCGAGGACCTCTGTCAGACAGTTCATGCTGTTTGCCGTATACATTCCTGAGCAGGATCCGCATGTCGGACATACTTTTTCTTCATATTCAAGAACGTCTTCATCCGTCATTTTACCGGCAGCATGTTCGCCGACAGCCTCAAACATGGATGAAAGGCTTCTTTTGCGCCCCTTCAGGTGTCCCGCGAGCATCGGACCGCCGCTGACAAAGATCGTGGGAACATTGACCCTGGCTGCTGCCATAAGCAGGCCGGGAACATTTTTATCGCAGTTCGGGATCATGACAAGAGCATCGAACTGATGCGCTTTTGCCATGCATTCCGTTGAATCCGCGATCAGGTCCCTGGTAACGAGGGAATATTTCATACCCTCATGGCCCATGGCTATGCCGTCACAGACAGCGATCGCGGGAAATTCCACCGGAACACCGCCGGCCATTGCCACGCCGAGTTTTACAGCCTGTGTGATCTTGTCCAGGTTCATGTGGCCTGGGACGATCTCATTGTAGGAATTGACAATACCGACCAGCGGACGGCGCATCTCCTCTGAAGTCATGCCCAGGGCGTTGAACAGAGAACGGTGAGGCGCCTGCTGGATACCTTTTTTAACAGCATCACTCTTCATAATGTTTTCCTCCCATCCGTATCCGGAAACCCTTGCTCATACCGCGCTTTTCTGCCGCAGGAAGGGTTTCCGTGTCAATTGATGTTAATCTTAATGTATTTTTTTAGATATTTCAACCCGAATCATAAATTTTATGCTATAATACATGCATCCATCAAAAAAATTGAGGTGACATAATGGACAAATTAGACTATCAGATTCTCGCCGAGCTGAAAAAAAACGCAAGGCAGACTGCATCCGAAATCAGCAAGACCATTCATCTTTCCGTTTCAACCGTCATCGAACGGATCAAAAAAATGGAAAAAAGCGGCCTGATCCGTACGTATACCGTCATCACCGATGACCATAAGTTCGGAAATGATATCACTGTTCTGATGGAAGTAGGGATGGAGCATCCCCGTTATAATGATGACTTTATCAGATATATCAACAATGCGCCGAATATCGTTGCCTGCTACTACCTGACCGGCGAATTTGATTTTCTCCTCAAGATCTGCTGCCGTTCCAGCGAACACCTGGAGCAGATCCACAATCAGATCAAGGACTGCGCCGGCGTCCGTCTTACCAAGACACATTATGTGCTGAGGACTGTAAAGAATATCTACACCGCTGATCAGCTGTATGATGATGAAGAAGAATGAAAGGGCTGCCGCACTGCGGCAGCCCCTTTCTTATGAGTCAATTCAGTGATCGTCTCAGCCTTCCGTTCCTGCAGATGCCTTCTCGACCTCCGCGATCGCGGCTTTTCTCATGGGAATGCGGCAGTTTTTGTTGCTGCCGAATTCAACGATGCAGTCATCATCCGTAATTGAGATCACAACGCCGTAAAACCCGCTGGTCGTTACGACAACATCACCTACCTGCATGTCAGCGATCATGGCTGCCAGCCGTTTCTGCTCCTTTTTCTGCGGACGGATCATAAAGAAATACATAGCGCCGCCGATCACGGCAATATACAGCAGCATGATGAGCATGCTCGCGCCTGAGCCGCCTGCCGCAGCTGCATCTGTTAATACATTGAACATCTGTCTCTTCCTCCTGATATTTCATCTACAGGGCATTCTGAATGCCGCATCATGTCAATAATACACAATTTTACCGCCTTCATCAAGACTTATTTTACCTGCCGGTGACCTTCCGCAGTTTATCTTCTTTATAGGAAGCAAACCGTCCTTCATCGAGCGCGTCCCTTATCTCTTCCATCATATGATTGTAGAAATACAGGTTATGAAGAACACACAGCCTCATGCCGAGCATCTCCTTCGCTTTCAGCAGATGGTGTATGTATGCTCTCGAATAGCTTCTGCAGGCCGGACAGCCGCAGCCCTCCTCGATCGGCTTAGTATCCTTCTCGAACTGCGCGTTGAGAAGGTTCTTTTTTCCTTCGTTCGTATATACATGGCCGTGACGGCCGTTCCTGCTCGGATACACGCAGTCAAAGAAATCGATTCCGCGGTCAACGCCCTCCAGTATATTTGCGGGTGTTCCGACGCCCATCAGATATGTTGGCTTATTCTGCGGCAGATACGGCACAGTCTCATCCAGGATATGATACATCTGCTCATGGCTCTCACCGACTGCGAGTCCTCCGACAGCATATCCGGGAAGGTCGAGCTCCGATATCCTCTTTGCGTGCTCGATACGGATATCCTCGTATATGGCTCCCTGGTTGATGCCGAAAAGCATCTGCCTGCGGTTGATCGTATCCTCCAGGCTGTTGAGCCTGTTCATCTCATCCCGGCAGCGCAGAAGCCACCGGTAGGTACGGTCCACGGATCTGCTTACGTAATCCCTGTCCGCAAGCGCAGGGGGGCACTCATCAAAAGCCATGGCGATCGTAGAAGCCAGATTGGACTGGATCCGCATGCTTTCCTCCGGCCCCATGAATATTCTGTGACCGTCTATATGCGAGCGGAAGCTGACTCCCTCTTCCTTGATCTTGCGCAGCGTCGCAAGGGAGAACACCTGAAAGCCTCCCGAATCGGTAAGGATCGGGCGGTCCCAGTTCATGAAGGAGTGAAGGCCTCCAAGCTCACGGATCGTCTCATCGCCGGTCCTCACATGCAGGTGATATGTATTACACAGCTCTACCTGTGTTCCGATCTGGCGGAGGTCATCGGTAGATACGGCTCCTTTGATAGCCGCCACCGTGCCGACATTCATAAAGACCGGTGTCTGGATATCCCCGTGCACGGTATGGAGAACTCCTCGCTTCGCGCGTCCCTCCGTCCTGAGCAGTTCATATGTGTTGTATCTGTTTTCTGCGCTGCATTCCGTAATATGATCCATAAATATATCCCGAATCCTTTCAGATTGCCGTTTAACCAGTCCCCGGCGCTTCATGCGCCGCCTGCGTCCCCGCTTACTGCCCAGACAGGCCCAAAGCGGCGGGGTGCTCTTGATTATACCTTTAAGAAAAAGAGAATGCAAGGGGTTTGAATTTTCCCTTTTATTGTAGTACAATGACCTGTACTGAACACAGTCCCGCGCGAATGAGGCCATAACGGCATCATCCCGCGGCCGGTCAAAGGAGGTTCTGACAGCAAGGCTGTCTGTTTACATGAGTAATATCCATTCACATACCCTTGGAATCGATATCGGTTCCACCACTGTAAAGATCGCGGTTCTGGATCCTGATCAGAAACTGCTCTTTTCAGATTATCAGCGGCATTACGCCAACATACAGGAAACGCTTTCCGCTCTTCTTAAAAAAGCCGCGGAAGCAGTCGGCGACCGCGAGGTCTCGCCGGTCATCACCGGTTCCGGCGGACTGACGCTTGCCAATCATCTCGGTGTGCCTTTTGTACAGGAGGTGATCGCCGTCGCCACATCGCTCCAGCAGTATGCCCCGCAGACGGACGTAGCCATTGAGCTGGGCGGTGAAGACGCCAAGATCATCTATTTTGAAGGCGGCACGGTTGAGCAGCGTATGAACGGTATCTGCGCCGGCGGCACAGGATCCTTTATCGATCAGATGGCTTCTCTTCTTCAGACGGATGCCTCCGGACTGAATGAATACGCGAAGCACTATCAGTCTGTCTATCCGATCGCTGCCAGATGCGGCGTTTTCGCCAAAACGGATATCCAGCCCCTGATCAATGAAGGCGCGACAAAAGAAGATCTTTCCGTGTCCATTTTTCAGGCGGTCGTTAACCAGACCATCAGCGGACTGGCCTGCGGCAAACCGATCCGCGGACATGTCGCTTTTCTCGGCGGACCGCTGCATTTTCTCTCTGAGCTGAGGGAATGCTTCATCCGTACGCTCAGGCTGGATGACGAGCACGCGATCATGCCGGAAAACTCCCACCTGTTCGCGGCTATAGGGTCTGCCCTCAACGCCTCCGCAGCGGCGGATACTTCTCTTCTGAAACTCGCCGGGAAGCTGGACGGTTCCATAAAAATGGAATTCGAAGTTGCCCGTATGGAGCCTCTGTTCGCTTCAGAGGAAGATTATGAAGAGTTTCTCCAGAGGCAGAATTCCTACAATGTCGTTACAGATGACCTCTCGACCTACAGCGGAAGATGCTACCTCGGCATCGACGCCGGTTCAACAACGACCAAAGCTGCCCTTGTGGGCGAGGACGGAGCTCTTCTGTATTCTTTCTACAGCAATAATAACGGCAGTCCCCTGAAAACAAGTATCCGGGCCATGCAGGAGATCTACTCACTGATGCCGGATACAGCGCATATTGCCTGGTCCTGCTCTACCGGATACGGCGAGGCACTGATCAAGGCAGCCCTTATGCTTGATGAAGGCGAAGTCGAGACGGTTTCTCATTACTATGCCGCTTCCTTTTTCGATCCGGATGTCGACTGTATCCTGGACATCGGCGGACAGGACATGAAATGCATCAAGATCCGCAATCAGACCGTCGACAGTGTCCAGCTCAATGAGGCCTGTTCCTCCGGCTGCGGTTCCTTTATTGAAACCTTTGCGAAATCGCTCAATTATTCCGTGCAGGACTTTGCCAAAGCTGCGCTGTTTGCCGAGCACCCGATCGATCTTGGTACACGCTGTACGGTTTTCATGAATTCAAAGGTCAAACAGGCACAGAAGGAGGGAGCTCAGGTTTCCGACATCTCCGCCGGTCTGGCCTATTCGGTCATTAAAAACGCGCTCTACAAGGTCATCAAGGTCTCCGATGCGGCTGAGCTCGGTAAACATATTGTCGTTCAGGGCGGCACATTTTACAATGATGCAGTCCTTCGAAGCTTTGAGCGGATCGCCGGCTGCGAGGCCATTCGTCCGGACATCGCCGGCATCATGGGCGCTTTCGGCGCTGCCCTGATCGCCCGCGAGAGATACAGGGAAGGCACGGAGACCTCCATGCTTACCATCGGACAGATCAATGCGCTGCAGTTCACAACGCATATGGCAAAGTGCAAGGGCTGTACGAACCAGTGCCGTCTGACCATCAACCGCTTCTCCGGCGGAAGGCAGTTTATCAGCGGCAACCGCTGCGAGCGCGGCATCGGACAGGTCCGCAACAAAGACCATGTTCCCAACCTGTTTGAGTATAAGAACAGGCTCATCTTCGACCGGGAATCCCTCGAGGCGGATGAAGCTGTCCGCGGTACCGTGGGTATTCCGCGCGTTCTTAACATGTATGAGAACTATCCGTTCTGGCACAGGTTCTTTACGGATCTGAAATACCGTGTCGTTCTCTCGCCGCCTTCCACAAGAAGGATCTACGAGCTCGGCATTGAATCGATACCCAGCGAATCGGAATGCTATCCTGCCAAGCTTGCGCACGGCCATGTGACATGGCTGATCCGCCAGGGCATCAGCTACATTTTCTATCCGTGCATTCCGTACGAGCGCAACGAGTTTCCGGAAGCAGGCAATCATTACAACTGCCCGATCGTTACCTCTTACGCGGAAAACATCAAGAACAATGTGGAAGAGATCCGGACCGAACATATCCGGTTTGAGAATCCCTTTATTGCCTTTACGAGCCTGAAAACAGTGCTTACCGGCCTGAAGAAGGCGTTCCCGGATATTCCCGAAGACGAACTGGCTGAAGCTGCGAAAAATGGCTGGGATGAGCTGGCGAAAGCCCGCGAGGCCATGTACGAAAAAGGTGCCGAGACGCTGAAATACCTTGAGGAGACAGGCCGCAGAGGCATTGTCCTCGCAGGACGTCCGTACCACATTGATTCCGAGATCAACCATGGAATCCCTGAGCTGATCAATTCCTACGGCATTGCCGTGCTCACGGAGGATTCGGTCTCTTCACTGGAAAAAGTGGAGCGGCCCCTGATCGTGCTTGATCAGTGGATGTATCACAGCCGCCTGTACGCCGCTGCCCAGTTTGTAAAGACGAGGGACGATCTGGACCTGATCCAGCTCAATTCCTTCGGGTGCGGACTGGATGCCGTCACAACAGACATGGTCAATGATATTCTCTCCGGCTCAGGAAAGATATATACCTGCCTGAAGATCGATGAAGTAAACAACCTCGGCGCGGCGCGCATACGTGTACGGTCCCTGATCGCTGCCATCCGTGTCCGCGAAGAGCGCAAAACTCCCCGTGAGATTCATCCGTCGAACATCGATCCGGTCGTATTCACGGAAGAAATGCGCAAAACCTATACGATTCTGTGTCCGCAGATGTCTCCCATCCATTTCTCACTGCTTGAGAGCGCGTTCTGTTCCGGCGGATACCGCCTCGAGATCGTCAATACCGATGAGCGCAAAGCTGTGGATACAGGACTTAAATACGTGAATAATGATGCCTGCTATCCTTCTCTTATTGTTGTCGGCCAGATGATGAGCGCTCTGCTTTCAGGGAAATACGACCTGGATCATACCGCGATCATCATGACTCAGACCGGAGGCGGATGCCGCGCATCCAACTATGTCGGCTTCTTCCGCAGAGCGCTGAAGAAGGCAGGCATGGAGCAGATCCCCGTGATCTCGCTCAATGTCAGCGGCCTTGAATCCAATCCCGGTTTCCGGATCACTCCCGGCCTTCTGATGCGCGGCATGTACGCAGTCGTATTCGGGGATATCTTCATGCGCTGTCTGTACCGGATGCGTCCCTACGAAACCGTTCCCGGTTCCGCGAATGAGCTGCACAGAAAGCTTGAAAACGAATGCAGACAGTTCCTTGAGGAGAAACATATCTCCTTCGGCGGTTTCAAAAAGCTGTGCCGCAGGATCATTCGGGAATTTGATGCCCTGCCTGTCACGGATGTAAAGAAACCGCGCGTAGGCATCGTAGGTGAGATACTTGTAAAGTTCCTTCCCGCAGCCAACAATCACCTGGTCGAGCTGCTTGAATCGGAAGGCGCTGAAGCTGTCGTACCTGACCTGATGGACTTTCTTCTGTACTGTTTCTACAACCAGAATTTCAAGGCTGAGAACCTGGGCATGAAGAAGTCGACCGCGCGCCTTTCAAACCTTGCGAATTCCTTCATGGAGCTTCTGCGCCGGACTGCGCGCGCCGAATTTGAAAAGAGTGTCCATTTCGATCCGCCTGCCCGCATAGAGGATCTCGGCAGGATGGCTAAGGATATCGTTTCTCTTGGCAACCAGACAGGCGAAGGCTGGTTCCTGACAGGCGAAATGCTTGAACTCATTCACTCCGGCGTGAATAACATCGTGTGCACACAGCCCTTTGGCTGCCTGCCCAATCACGTCGTCGGCAAGGGCGTCATCAAGGAACTGCGCCGCCAGTACCCGCTCTCCAACATCGTCGCGATCGATTACGATCCGGGTGCCAGTGAGGTCAACCAGCTGAACCGCATCAAGCTGATGCTTTCCACGGCTCAGAAGAATCTCGCGAAAACCGAAGGGTCCGAACAGACCGGCACAATATAAGCATACAAAAAAAGGACTGCCTCGCAGTCCTTTTTTTGTATCTGTAAATGTTTACCGTCTTCTCATCAGCAGGCGGCGATCATACTCTGGACAGATACTCTCCTGTTCTCGTATCGATCTTGAGCTTGTCACCGATCTCAACAAACAGCGGAACCATGACAACAGCGCCGGTCTCAACTGTAGCCGGTTTGGTAGCGCCTGTAGCAGTATCACCCTTGAGTCCGGGCTCAGTCTCGGTTACTTCCAGTTCAACAAACAGCGGAGGCTCAACAGAATAAACCTTGCCGTTGAAGGAGCATACTTTCACCATTTCATTTTCTTTGACAAATTTGAGAGAATCGCCGATGACATCAGCTGCAAGAGCGATCTGGTCATATGTCTCAACATTCATGAAATAGTACAGATCACCATCTGAATACAGATACTGCATATCGACTCTGTCAATGCGTGCCGTCGGGAATTTTTCTGTCGGACGGAAAGATCTCTCGATCACGCCGCCGCTTATGATGTTTTTAAGTTTGGTGCGGACAAAAGCTGCGCCCTTTCCCGGTTTTACATGCTGGAATTCAATGACCTGATATACATTGCCTTCCATTTCGAGAGTAATACCGTTTCTAAAATCACCAGCAGAAATCATATAAAAATCCTCCTTCATGATCCGGTCCACTGACTTGCTACCGGACCGTTCGTAGTGCAAAAATAATCTTATTAATTTTATCCTATTTCACCTGTCATTTCAACTGTTTTCTTTTCAGACAGGAAGCTTGATAACGATCTTGGTATAATGATGCGCCTGATCGCCCGTATGGATGCACGGTTCATGCGCGTCATGCGGGAATACGACGTAAAACATGCCGGGGCTGATGAGCATGTGGTGTGATCTGTCACCCTCATAAAAACCGATATCCTTATCCTCGTCAAAGGGTACGGCTTCCGTGACATCATCTATATCCGCCCAGGCCATTTCCTCACAGCCTCCGGTGATATACTGGATGTCCAGGTATTTTCTGTGAGCCTCGAACTGTCCGTCATCGGCAAAGCGGGTATAGCCTTCCTGGATCATGAAAAAGCCGCCGTCAAATTCATACCTCCCGGTCTTCTTCTCCTTTAGCGCTTCGATGGCGCGGACAGCTGCATCCAGGTTCTTCAGCTGTCCCTCATACTTTCTGATGTTTCTCCATAGATCTACGATCATGTCTGTACCTCCTTATGCCTGTTTTATAGCTGTAGCTGTAGCTGTAACTTTAAACTTTCCAGATAAAGAAGACCTGATAGGTCAGGATCGCGTAGAAAATGATCATGCTGCCCAGGATCAGGGCCTGCTTGCCCCTGTGCTCTGTCAGAAGGCCTACAAATTCCCGTACGGAAGCGTTCGGCCAGAAATACCATTTTGTCTTTGCTCCCATACCGACAGCCCGCATCTTGACGCGGCGGGCATACAGACCGCTCCGGAAAACATGATAATTCGTTGTAAAAAACGCGATCTTTCCGGACGGATTCACAGGCCATATCTTTGCTTTTGAAAACTTCATGTTTTCGAATGTGCTCGAAGACCTGTCCTCTTCAATGATCTTCCCCTCCGGAATCCCTTTATCCATCAGATAACGCTTCATCGAAGCGCTCTCTGAAATGACCTCATCCTTTCCCTGCCCTCCGGAAGTAACAAAAACAGCTTCCTTTCCGGTCAGCTTTTTCTGTTTTTCATAGAAGGCAAGCGCGCGGTCGATCCGGCCACGAAGCAGCGGGCACGGGCTTCCGTCCTTTCTGAGTCCGCATCCTAATATGATCAGGAAGTCCTTATCCGGCTGGGCTTCGTACCCTGTTACGATCCAGAAAGCGGCAATAACACCTATAAGCATGCACTCAAAATACAGGTATACCGCGGCAAACAGATGAATAAAGCTGAAATAATGGAAGCAGAAAATAATGGCCTCCCCCGCCACGAGCAGGAATGAGAGGATGATGCCAAGCACGTTGACGAACCGTTTCCCTTCATGCCGGATGAGGGAGATGTTTGATACGCAGAGCGCTGCCGAAAAGGCCAGAACAAACGGCGAAGTAAGCATCATATAATTTCTGGCTGAATAGAGCAGGTACCGCGGCAGTGAATAAGCGGTATATTTCGCGGGATCCCTGAACATCAGGACCGCAAGCACTGTGTACGTGATCATGGCATACATGGCAAAAAGAGCAAATCCCGGATAGTAGATCGTATTGTAGGAATACGGATTGTACTGGATCTGTCCGCGCAGCGAGATCAGGAGATAAACGATCGTGATCAGGCAGAAAACAGCGATCATGGCACATACCACCGGAGCTGCCTTCCCGCCGGCTGCCAGAAAGAGCGCCGCGCCTGCGGCGGCAAACAGGACCGCCAGCCCCAGAAGCCCGAATAAATGAGGTTTTTTGTTCCTTGTGTCAAATCTGATCATTCCGATGTCCTCTGTCATTCACTTATTTCAGATGCTGTTTCTAAGGCGCTCAGAATCTCCGCTGCGACTTCCTCCGGCGTTTTCCCATCCGTCCGGACGCGGATGGATGAAGCAGACAGATAGATCGCTTCTCTCTGAGCCATCAGGCTGGTGATCCTGCTGAAAAGATCTCCTCCCTTCAGCTTCGGGCGGGATGTGTCCCCGGCGAGCCTTTCAAGAAGAGTCTGCGAATCCGCCTGCAGATAGATCACGGTCCCCAGCTTCTTCATCAGCTTCCGGTTGATCTCCCGCACCGGCATTCCTCCCCCTGCCGAGAGGATCCGCTTTTGCGGATCAGACTGCAGGGAGAGGAGGAGCTCCGTTTCCATGTCACGGAAAGCGTTCTCGCCGTATCTGTCAAATATTTCATTCACAGACATGTTTTCTCTTTTTTCTATCATGGCATCTGTATCGGACACGGGAATGCCGAGCTTCCGCGAGAGTACTTCCCCCGTCGTTGTCTTGCCGCTTCCCATAAATCCGATCAGGATCACATTTTTCATGCACATTACCCCCGAAGCTGATCAGTATGCCTCATCATCCAGATAATCAAACAGCGAAAGCTGGCTTGATTCGGGCAGGCCATTCAGGATCCCGAGATCTGACATGAGATCTACGACGGTTTTGCTGACCTTCGTACGTTCACGGAAATCATCCTTTGAGACGAAAGGACCATCCTTGACTGCGTCAACGACTGCCTCAGCCGCTTTTCCGCCCATACCGTCGATCGTTGAGAGCGAAGGCATCAGTTTCCCGTCAACGATCTGGAATTTGGATGCCTGCGCTTTCATGATGTCGATCGGACAGAATTCGAATCCTCTCTCATACATCTCGCGGACCACCTTCATGTCCTTATATTCAGCTTCTTCCTTTTTGCTCAGCGAATCCATGCGCTTCTCGTAATCCTTCATGTGCATGAGAAGCCTTTCCTCTCCCAGGCACATGAGCTCATAGTCAAATCCCGGCGCGCGGATGCTGAAAAACGCCGCGTAATACGCAAGCGGGCGGTTGATCTTGAACCACGCGATTCTCCATGCCATCATGACATATGCTGCCGCATGCGCTTTTGGGAACATGTATTTGATCTTTTTGCAGGACCAGATATACCAGTCAGGAACTCCGTGAGCGACCATTTCCTTCTCCCACTCTTCCTTCAGGCCCTTTCCTTTGCGCACGCTTTCCATGATCGTAAAGGAAAGCTCTTTGTCCAGCCCCTTCTCGATCAGGTAGATCATGATGTCATCTCGTGTACAGATCGCGGTGGAGATCGTTGCCTTTCCTTCCTGGATCAGCGTCTGCGCGTTGCCCAGCCATACATCGGTACCGTGCGCAAGGCCTGCGATACGGACCAGGTCGGAAAAATACTTCGGTTTTGTGTCCACAAGCATCTGTATGGCAAATTCCGTACCGAATTCCGGGATACCGAGGGAGCCCAGCGGGCATCCGCCGATCTGTTCCGGCTCTATGTGAAGCGCTTTGGTGCTCTGGAACAGAGACATAACTTCCCTGTCGTCCAGCGGGATCTCCCGCGCGTTCAGGCCGGTCAGGTCTTCCAGCATCCGGATCATGGTCGGGTCATCATGACCGAGGATATCCAGCTTCAGCAGGTTATGATCGATCGAATGATAATCAAAGTGCGTCGTAATGATATCCGTGGTCATATCGTTGGCAGGATGCTGTACAGGCGTGAAGGAATAGATCTCTTCCCCGTAAGGAAGAACAATGATTCCTCCAGGATGCTGGCCGGTCGTCCTGCGCACGCCTACGCAGCCCTGCACGATCCTGTTGATCTCGCAGGTCCGCTTCGGCTTTCCGCGTTCCTCAAAATAGTTTTTTACATATCCGTAGGCCGTCTTATCGGCCAGCGTGCCGATCGTGCCGGCACGGAACGTCTGTCCGGCACCGAAGATGACCTCGGTGTACTTATGAGCTTTACTCTGATATTCACCGGAAAAGTTCAGGTCGATATCCGGCTCCTTGTTCCCCTTGAACCCAAGGAATGTCTCAAAAGGAATGTCAAACCCTTCCTTCCTGAGCGGCTTCCCGCAGACCGGACAGACCTTATCCGGCATGTCGCATCCTGCCATACCGTCAAATTTACGGACCTCAGGTGAATCAAAATCCGAATAATGACACTCCGGGCAATAGTAATGCGGGTGGAGCGGATTGACCTCTGTAATACCGGACATCGTAGCTACGAAAGAGGAACCGACAGAGCCTCTCGATCCCACAAGATATCCGTCCGCGTTGGATTTCCACACCAGTTTCTGGGCAATGATGTACATGACCGCGAAACCGTTGGAAATGATCGAATTCAGCTCTCTCTTCAGGCGTTCTTCAACGATCTCCGGGAGCTTTTCTCCATAGATCTCGTGCGCCCTGTTGTAGCAGATGTCTGTCAGCATCTGGTCTGAATTTTCAATGACCGGAGGACACTTATCGGGGCGCACGGGAGATATTTTCTCACACATGCGGGCGATCATCTGCGTATTTGTAATGACGACCTCTCTGGCCTTATCCTCTCCGAGATATTCAAATTCCTTCAGCATCTCCTCCGTCGTCCGAAGGTAGAGCGGCGCCTGGTCATCCGCATCCTTGAAGCCGTTTCCGGCAAGGATGATCCTGCGGTAGATCTCATCCTCCGGATTGAGGAAATGGACATCACAGGTCGCGACGACCGGTTTGCCGTACTGCTCTCCGAGCCGTACGATCGTACGGTTGTACTCCTTAAGCTCATCGACCGTCTTCGGATCCTCGTAGGTGTCACGGGTCATGAACATGTTATTGCCAAGCGGCTGGATCTCAAGATAATCATAGAAATTGACAAGGCCCGCCAGTTCTTTATCCGATGCTCCGCGGACCACAGCCCTGAACAGCTCGCCTGCCTCACAGGCGCTGCCGATCAGCAGCCCTTCCCTGTATTTTGAAAGGATGCTCTTCGGGATCCTCGGCCGGCGGTTAAAATAATTGACATGAGACCAGGAAACCAGCCGGTACAGGTTGATCCTTCCGATATCGCTTGTGGCAAGCAGGATCACATGGTATGTAGGGAGCTTGCGGATCTGGTCTTCGGATGACCTGCCGAGCTCATTGAGAGCGTTCAGGTCATGAACACCGCGCTCTTCCAGCATCTTGATAAAGACCTCGAATATCATGGCCGTGCACTCCGCGTCATCTACAGCCCTGTGGTGATGCAGAAGCGGAACCCCTGCCGCCTTCGCGACCGTATCGAGCTTAAAGCGGTTGAGCTGCGGCAGAAGCACGCGGGCCGTGCCGACCGTATCCACGTAGGTAAATTCCTTCTCTATTCCCAGGCGGCGGCAGTTCTCCTCAATAAAGCTCACATCGAAGGAAGCATTGTGCGCAACGAGCACGCAGCCTTCGCAGAATGCAAGAAATTCCGGAAGTATCTGTGAGATGTCCGGAGCATCCATGACCATGGCGTCATTGATCGAGGTCAGTTTTTCGATCCTGTACGGGATCGGGACCTGCGGATTGACAAAGGTGCTGAACCTCTCTGTGATCTTTCCGTTTTCCACGCGGACCGCTCCGATCTCAATGATCCGGTTGCTGACCGGACTGAAACCGGTCGTTTCAAGGTCAAAGACAACATACCTGCCATGAAGGTCCTCCCCCTGCGCGTTCACAGCCAGTTCCTTCAGGTCATCCACCAGGTAGCCTTCGCAGCCATAGATGACCTTAAACTCAGACCCCTTGGGAATCGCGTGGTTCGCGTCCGGGAAAGCCTGCACGACTCCGTGATCCGTAACAGCGATCGCCTCGTGCCCCCACTTGATCGCCTGCGCTATGATATCCTTGACATCGGACACGCCGTCCATATCGCTCATCTTTGTATGGCAGTGCAGCTCGACCCTCTTCTCAGGCCAGGTATCCATGCGCTGTTTCCTGAAATCAGCAATCTTCCGGATGCCGGAGATGTTGCCGATGGTCAGCTGGCTGTCGAACCGGTCAATGGTCGTTACACCCTTGATCTTCACAAACATACCCTGCTTCAGGGAAGTCTTTACTTCGTCCACCTGATCATTGCGCACAAACATCTTGACCATGATCGTATCCGTAAAATCGGAAACTTCCATGATGACGATATTTTTCTCATTCCGGATCTCCCTGAATTCAAGCGAGAGGATCTGGCCGCGGATAACAACGGTTCCCATCTCCTGGATGATCTGTTCGAGGGGAATGGCATCCTCTTCGAAATCACGTCCGACCAGCACATCCGGATTATCCGAGCGCCGCAGAGAACGCGAATATCCTCCCTCCGGATCACTCCTGCCTGATCTTCTGCCGGCTCCGCTGCCGGAAACAGAACCCTGGCCGCCGGATACTGCGGGCTTTTTCCCTGATGTCTGCGCCGCGGCATTTTCCTTCTTTCCGGAAGAGCCGGCATCGCCTGCCCCGTTCTTCTTCCCTGCAGCATCTTTTTTCTGCGGGACTTCGAGATATTCCTGTCCGTCTCTTTCTTCGTTTTTATATATCCTCCGGCTGATCGTCTGCACTTCCTGCGCCATCTGGAGGATGGACAGTTCGCGGAGCCGGCTTTCCTTCGGCTCGCTCATATGAACGCTCAGCTTCAGGTTCTGCCCGCAGCGCTCGCAGAATATCTTTTCAAGAATGGCTGTCAGTTCAGAGCAGTTTTTCTGTGATACGCACGTATCCTCCACATGAAGGATCATCGTATCTTCATCCTCAAATTCTATCTGCGCGCGGCGGAACATATCATACAGGATCGCGCTGTACTCCTTCAGTTCGAGAAGGATGCTGTCCCTGTACATAGGCATCAGCCGTTTTGCCGTATACTGCCCCGAAAGGCGGAACCTTTCGATGATGCGGACCTCAACGGGTCCATCCGAAAAGACCTGCCGGCGTATGAGATCCTGCAGGTCAAAAATGATATCCTTGGCGATCAGGCAGTCCGCTTCCAGGTAGATCTTAACCCGGTCGCGGCGAAGATTCATCGTGACCTTCGTCACGTTTGCCTTCCGCATAAGATCCGTCATGTCTTCCGTCATGACCAGATCCGGAAATACTTCCAAAAAGCTTTTCAGCATGTATCCAAAGCTCCTCTTTACTCATTCCAGTGAAGAAGTTCTTCCCTGAGCGCCGGCAGGAGTTCATCCTCCGGCAGCGTACGGATCACTTCTCCTTTTTTGATGAGCAGTCCCTGTCCTTTTCCTCCTGCGATACCTATGTCGGCTTCCTTCGCTTCGCCCGGACCGTTAACGACACAGCCCATCACCGCAACTTTGATGTTGAGCGGTATATCTGCTGTCATCTTTTCTACCTCGTTCGCAAGAGAGATCAGATCGATCTGCGTACGCCCGCATGTGGGGCACGACACGATCTCGATCCCTTTCGTACGCAGTCCGAGGGTGCGCAGAATGATCTTAGCCGAACGCACCTCCTCAAGCGGATCACCTGTCAGTGAGACCCGGATCGTGTCGCCGATTCCCTTTGACAGGATCAGGCCGAGGCCGATGGCTGACTTAATGTTTCCGGCAAGAAGCGTCCCGGCCTCTGTTATGCCGACATGCAGCGGGTGATCGCATTTCTGCGCCGCCAGTTCATAAGCGCGAGCGCACATGAGCACATCTGACGATTTGATGCTGAGCACAAGGTTTCCGTATCCCATATCCTCGATCACCGAGGTCTTCATGAGGGCGGATTCAACAAGACCCTCCGCCGTCACACCGTGATACTTTTCCACAAGATCCTTCTCAAGCGAACCGGAATTTACGCCTACACGGATGGGAATATTTCTCTCCCTGGCCGCGTCAACGACTGCCCGGATCTTATCCTCGCTCCCGATGTTGCCCGGATTGATGCGGATCTTGTCCGCCCCGTTCTCAATAGAAGCGATCGCAAGCCGGTAATCAAAATGAATGTCAGCGACCAGCGGTATGCTGATCTGCCTGCGGATCTCACGCAATGCCTTTGCTGCTTCCATGTCGGGAACAGCGCAACGGATGATATCGCATCCCTGTGCCGTCAGCGCTCTGATCTGCGCGACCGTTGCTTCGACATCCTGCGTTTTTGTATTTGTCATAGACTGGATCAGAACAGGATTTCCTGCTCCGATCACACGGTCTCCGATTCTGACTTCATGTGTATTGTCACGATACATTCTTGTCTTTTCTCCTCTGACTCACTGCGCAGGCTCTGCGGGTATGAACACTCTTGCCTGCTTCGGGTCATATGTTTTTTCTGCTTTCTGCTGCGCTTCTTCACAGAATGTATCCTGGGCGCACAGCAGCACCTTGCCCCGCCGGTCGATACGCTCATAGGTATTATCGCTCCGCAGCACTCTGGCCTTGAGCGTATCCGCCATCTGCACGTCAAGAATGTGCCTGACTTCGCCCATCAGCTTTTCATCCGTTACAGGGAACAGTATCTCAACACGCTTGTCCAGATTTCTGGGCATCCAGTCCGCGGAACCCATGTAGATCTCTTCCTTTCCTCCGTTCCGGAACCAGAAGATTCTCGCATGCTCAAGGAATGTACCGACGATCGAGCGTACAGTTATGTTCTCGCTGACGCCGGGGATTCCTACCTTCAGGCAGCAGATGCCGCGCACGATCAGGTCGATCTTAACGCCGGCAGCTGAAGCCTCATACAAAGCTTCTATGATCCCCTGGTCGCACAGGGAATTCATTTTGGCGATCATGTGGGCCTCCTGCCCGTTCCTGGCATGCTCGGTCTCTCTGCGGATGAGATAGATAAACCGGTCACGCAGCCAGATCGGGGCAAGCGAGAGCCGGTTCCATCCCTTCGGCTCGGAATAGCCTGAGAGCATGTTGAACACAGCTGTCGCGTCCTCGCCGATAGCCTCATTTGCAGTCATCAGTCCGCAGTCCGTATACAGCTTCGCTGTCGAATCATTGTAATTTCCCGTGCCCAGATGTACATATCTGCGGATTCCGTCTTCTTCTCTGCGGACGACCAGGGCGATCTTGCTGTGGGTCTTGAGGCCGACCAGGCCGTAGATCACGTGGCATCCGGCTTTTTCAAGCATCTTCGCCCACAGGATGTTATTCTCCTCATCAAAACGGGCTTTCAGCTCAACAAGCACCGAGACCTGCTTTCCGTTTTCCGCCGCCTGGGCAAGCGCTGCCACGATCGGCGAATGCCCGCTGACACGGTAAAGCGTCATCTTGATCGCCAGGACCTGCGGATCCGAAGCTGCTTTTCTGATGAAGTTTACTACAGGGTCAAAGGTCATGTACGGGTGATGAAGAAGGACATCCTGCCCGCGCAGTACCTCGAATATATCCGCGTCTTTTTCAAATACCGGCACCGGCTGCGGCTGCCACGGTTTCATGCGGAGATGATCAAACCCTTCCATTCCGTACATCCGCATCAGGAATGTCAGATCCAGCGGTCCGGAAATGGTATAGATGTCGTAGTCCCTGACTTCAAACTCCTTCTTCAGGATCTTCAGAAGCTTGTCGCTGATTCCGTCCTCTACCTCCAGCCGAATGACCTCGCCCCACTGCCTGCGGCGCAGCTGCTTCTCGATCTCCTTGAGCAGATCCGCAGCCTCATCCTCGTCAAAGGAAAGATCCGCATTTCTCATGATCCTGTAGGAATGGGCACAGATCACTTTGTAACCGAGGAACAGTTTCTCAATATTCGCCCGGATCATGTCTTCCAGCAGAATGCCCATGCGGACGCCGTCCCCGGCGGAAGGAAGCTCGATCACCCTCGGAAGAACCGACGGAACCTGTACCGTGGCAAATTCCGCTTTCGGCTTTTCATCCTTCTCAGCCTTTCCGCCCTTGCCTGCTTTTTCCGCTTTCTCAGTCTTGTCCGCTTTTTCCGCCTTGCTGTGCTTCTCTCCCTTCTTTGTGATCAGCAGGCCAATATTGAGGGTCTTGTTCCTGATCAGGGGGAACGGGCGTGAACTGTCCATAGCCATGGGCGTCAGGACAGGATATACGTTCTCATCAAAATAATCGGAGATGAACTGTGTCTGCTCATACGTCAGCTTATCATCCGGCGCGACAAGAACGAGGCCGTTCTGTTTCAGTGCGGGAAGCAGTGACCTGTTCCATGTACTGTACTGGAGAGCGACCATCTCATGCGCCTTTTTCTGGATCGCCTGAAGCTGGTCTTCCGGTGTCATACCCGCAATATCGCACTTGCTGTACTTTGCGTGGATCATGTCCTTGAGGGAAGCTACACGGACGCTGAAGAATTCATCAAGGTTGGACGCCGTGATGCTCAGGAATTTCAGCCGTTCAAACAGAAGGTTCTCCCTGTCTCTGGCCTCATCGAGAATGCGCATGTTAAATTCAAGCCAGCTCAGCTCCCTGTTCGTATAATACTCGGGTCTTGAGAAATCCATATCGCTCATTGTTCTGCCCCCTCCTATAATTTCTTCTTCTGGCGGATCACCGGACGGATGCTGAATACTTCCTCAAAGAAATCCGCTCTCTGCTCAAGCGTCAGCGCTTCCAGTGTAAGGTCTTCCTGCGTTGCAACAGATATCTGCAGCTGATCGTTCTTGACTGTTACTGAAGCTCCGCGGCATTTCTGAGTGCAGCTGCGGTCAAGAGCGTTGGCGATCCGCAGGATCGCGGTCAGCTTTGTTATGATAATGTATTCTTCCCTGGTCACACCGGTTGAACGGAACCAGTCATCATAATATCCAAACTCTGCTGTATCAAAACGGACGATCGTGGCAATCATCCTTCGTTCCCTGTGGGAGAGGCCGATGATCTCCGTAGCCATTACTATATTGTATACACACTCGTAATAATTGGTCAGGCTTATGTATTTTCCGCAGTCGTGAAGGATCGCGGCGATCTGGAGGAGCAGCCGCTCTCTCTGCCCGAGCCCGTGGATCTTCCTGGTCTTATTGAATATCTCGATACAGAGTTCTTCAACATGCTCCACATGCTGTTTCGAGCTCTTGTAGCGTTTGGCGATCACACGGGAAGCGGCAATGATATCCTCTTCAAAATTATGCCCCTTGCGAAGGATCTTCATCCGGATACCGTAATCATAGCAGAGTCCGTCGCAGATGCTTACATCCATAAGCCAGAGCGTTTCAGCCCCGAGCTTTTCCATAAGGGTGCTGCAGAAGACCATGGACTGAACGATCATTCTCGCGCTCTCCGGAGTCAGGTCAAACTGACGGACGATGTCCTCTTCCTCCATGTTCATGAGCATGTTGTATGTATCCATGAAATCTTTCCTGTTTACATTGAACATGTCGGAAGAAGATCCGGCGGAAGAGGCCTGTGTCTTTTCCTTCTGCCTCCGGACCAGTCCGAGAAGGTC
>CADCOP010000004.1 GCA_902803065.1 uncultured Lachnospiraceae bacterium
AAGATCATGCCGATCAGTATGCTTAATTCAGGATAGCCGCAGTCGTAAGCATATCTGCGGCACCTGAAAAGGAACCTGCTCAGATAGGCAAAAAGCAGTACAGCCGCGGCGAAACCGATCCATCCGTAGAGGTCAAGAATGACTGATAATACGGGAGCCGTGCCCGGACCTGTTGATGAGAGCAGATCCATATTGCCCATAATGCCATCTCCGATGAGCTTTGCGTGGAAGAGGACCCGCAGCAAATACTGGTAAGACGGGGAGAGCGTGTTTATGTACTCGTATGGATCCGTCCATATCCGCAGGCCGATGTTTCCTGCGGCCTGAGGAAAGAACTTCACAATGATAAAGGAAATTACAAGCACGGCAATCCAGAAGATCACCAGAAAACGGAACAGCCGGCGGAAAAGCGGAACCGGATACCTTGAAAGCACAAACAGTCCGATCAGGATCGCGAAGAAAGCCTGAATCGCGGCACGCAGATAGATCATTTCAAGGACGGCTGTTGTAAAGGTCACGATCAGAGGCCATATCCATGCGGCATCTTCATTTATGAAAGAAAACAGGCAGAGCATGAAAGCCAGGATCAGCATAGAAGAGAGCCTGAAAGTGAACTCACCGATCCGCAGAAGATCCATGGTGTACCAGTTCCGTATCCCGGATGCCGACTCCAGATAGTACCTAACAACGATACCGACTGCAGTGACTGCATAGAATATGAAAAAAAACCTTTTCAGGTGACGCAGATCAATAAAGATCAGAAGCGAGGCTGCGATCAGCCCCAGCCCCAGTATGAAAACATGCCGGAGAAGGTAATTATACGAAAGAGACGGATCCGATACATACGCGGTCGTATAAAGCAGATTGATGCCTGTGACCATGAGAAGCACCGCGATCAGCGCCGCCAGGCGCCCGTCAGGCACTGCGGCTGCATCCGGCGAGCGCTGGAACGAGGCGATCCATTTGTAATCCGCTTCCTTGTCCTGCGCAAACATACCGCGAAACGATGCGATCATCCTGTCAATGATCCTCCCCGGAGTGAGCGGCAGGTCTTCCGCCTCTTCGCTTTCATCATCATTCAGATCATGATACAGATCGTCATTGACATCATTCAGAGGGTCATCGTCATCATTCGGCAGGTCATCATCATAATAGTCCTCATCATCATACAGGTCACTGCTCATCAGTTCAATGATCCGGCCGAGCATGGTGTGTGCCTTCCGTTCCGGCCCGCCGTAACGCCGGGACCTGCCGGATGAAGCGTCCCCGGCTGAAGTGCCGGAAGCATCAGATCCTTCAGCAGAAGAAGTGCCGGAAGCATCAGATCCTTCAGCAGAAGAAGTGCCGGAAGCATCGGGTTCCTCGGCAGAAGAAGTGCCGGAAGCATCGGGTTCCTCGGCAGAAGAAGTGCCTGCAGAAGCATCGGGTCCTTCGGCAGAAGAAGTGCCGGATGCATCTGGTCCTTCGGGAGAAGCAGTGCCGGCAGAAGCATCCGCGGCGGGATCGGATGCGAGATCAGATGTGTATCGTTCAGATGCGTCCGGGTCAGAAGCTGTCCCATCGCCGGGGGTCTCTTCTTCGGCAGGCTGCCGAAGGGAAGAAATATCCTGCGGGGGCGTTAAGGTATGCGGATCTATTTCCAGCTTTTCCAGGATCAGGGCGGCGCACTGCTGGCCGGACCATGCCGGATCAAGAAGAATATGCTGGAGCTCGTCGACCTCGTCCCACCAGATTTTGCTGGCGTTGGGGACGTCCTCCCGTTTGATATCATCGAGAAGAATGACCAGGATCGGCTTGTCGAAATCTTTGGTTGCTATGTTATATTCTCTTTTAACATAGGATTTTTTCTTTTTGAAAAGCGCGAGAGAAATAAACATCAGAAGGGCAGGCGCGGTCTCGATGTGATCAGCGATCTGCTTGTGCCATTCCTCATTGTATTTCAGGCCGTTATCATACCAGAGAGGAAGACCGAGGCGATACAGCTCCGTGGCCGTTCTGCGTATACGGCCGGCGTCTTCACTGTTATAGCTGATAAAATAGGCGTTTTTTTCATTGGACGGGGGAAACCCGAGATTTTTAGCCATGATCGTAACCCTCTGGTGAACTGTCCGGAAACGGGACGGATTATTCAAACAGTGCTATTTTATCATAATGGGAGGAGACGGGCAATCAACCAGATGTTCCATAAACACATCTGACCCGGAAACAGACAATAAAAAAAGGACATCTTTTCAGATGTCCTTAAGCAGGGCTACAAGGATTCGAACCTTGAAATGACGGAGTCAGAGTCCGTTGCCTTACCGTTTGGCGATAGCCCTTTATTTCATCGCTTCATTCCCGCGACAAATGGCATTATAATACATCTTCCGGGATAATGCAAGCACTATTTTGAAATTTGTCCGGAGACGATGTATCCGGGACCGGGTGTGATTATTCCGCCCTCCCCGTGAGAGGAACACAGGGAGGACGGACATCTTCTTAATGTAAACCGCTTTTCATTTACAGATCTGCGAGAACTTCCCTGATCGTCGGGATGGACGGAACCGCGCCCGGCCTTGTAACGCCGATGGAGGATGCCTTTGCCGCGATGCGCAGACATTCTGCCGGCGTCTTTCCACTGATCAGAGACGCAACGAAGAAACCGGTAAAGGTATCGCCGGCTGCGGTCGTATCCACGGCCTTGACCTTAAAGATATCCTGGAAGACCTTTTCTTTTCCGTCGTAATAGAAGGCTCCCTTGCTGCCAAGCGTCAGGACGGTTGCGCTGCCCGGATATTTCGCAGCAAGTTCTTTGAGGATTGCATCCGGATCGCTGACTCCCGTGCACTGCTCGCCTTCGATCTCATTGAGCATGAACAGGGAGATCTTGGAAAGATCACAGCCGGAGAGCTGGGCGTCATACGGTGAAGGATTGAGTACGATCTTCATGCCGCGCTCAAAAGCCTTGTCTATGATATAGGAGAGAAGATTGACCTCGTTCTGAAGGATCAGATAGTCGCCCTCAGAGAAATTCGAGAGAACCGCGTCAATGCTTTCCTCTGTCTGCATCTGGTTGGTTCCTCCATAGAGGATGATGCAGTTCTGGCCTTTGGCGTCGACCTGGATGATCGTGTGGCCGCCGGGAACCGGAAGCGTGCGGATGTAGTCCGTATTTACGCCGTTTTCTTTGCATGCGTCAAGAAGCATCTGACCGTCCGTGCCAACAGCGCCTGCGTGATACACAGGAACGCCTGCTCTCGCAAGAGCGATAGACTGGTTCAGGCCTTTGCCGCCGCAGAAAGCCTCACGTTTGGAAGAGAGAATGGTCTCGCCGCCCTGGACAATGTGGTCAACAGAGTAAACATAGTCAACATTCAATGAACCAAAATTCAATACCTTCATAATACAGAAGTCCTCCTCTGAAGAAATCAACAACATCAGCATCTGAAACTGCTCAGAAAGCAGCAGACATGCAAGCCATATGAACAGTATACAATGAAAACAGGCAAGAGGCAACGGGGACAGGGGACGTATCTCTGTCCCCGAATCTAAACATTCTGTAAATCTTGCCGGATTCCGGCGTATGCATATTGTATTTCCCGGGATTTTGAATATAATTTTTTTCAATTGTGGCATTTTTGTTTCTGATTTGGAAAGGGGTATATCTGGAGATGACCAGACTTGTGAAATATCTGAAAGGCTCTGCGGGGGTGATCCTGTGTATCGTTATCCTTCTGATCTTACAGGCGAACTGTGATCTGGAGCTTCCGAATTACACTTCTAAGATCGTTACCCAGGGCATACAGCAGAAAGGCGTGGAAGATCCTGTCCCTGAGAGACTGACGAAGCAGTCTTTTGAGGATCTGCAGCTGTTTATGGAGGATGAGGAGATCATACTTCTCACGCAGTCCTATGAACAGGATCCGTCTTCTGCTTACGGCGAATATGTTCTTACGGCGGCCGGTAAGGATAAAAAGGAAGAACTTGCGCGGATCCTCCGGCGGCCGGAAACGATACTGATGCTGCTTACTTCGGATGCGGACGCGCTTGCTGGTCTTGCTTCGGGCACTGCGGGTACCGCGGGCACTTCGGGCACTGCCGGCACTACGGGTGCTGTGGATCCGGCGGCGGTTCTTCCGATGCTGAGGCTTATGCCGGAAGCTATGCGCCGGCAGATGCTTTCCGGTATGGACAAGTATCTGGAGGCGATGCCGGAAGCGACGCTGACGCAGATGGCGGTCCGTTTCGTGCAGCAGGAGTATGAGTCCATGGGGATGGACCTGGCAGTGGTCCAGAACAGGTACCTGCTTGTGACAGGCGCAAAGATGCTGGGGCTTGCTCTCCTTGTCATGCTCTGCACCATCGCGGTCGCGTTTCTGTCAGCCAGGCTGGCAGCAGGGACGGCTTACCGCCTGCGCAGCGATGTGTACAGGAAGGTCATTGGCTTTAACAGCGAGGAATTCAGCCGGTTCTCGACGGCATCGCTGATCACGAGGAGCACGAATGATATCCAGCAGGTGCAGCTGTTTATCGGCATGGGCCTGCGCGTCCTTCTGTACGCGCCAATCCTGGGGATCGGAGGCGTGATCAAGGTCATAAACACGAATGTATCCCAGAGCTGGGTGATCGCGCTGGCCATCGGGCTCATCCTCGTCCTGATCCTTGTGCTGCTTAAGATTGCCATGCCGAAATTCATTAGTCTCCAGTCCGTGATCGATAAGCTGAATCTGGTGACCAGGGAGCAGCTGACCGGCGTCATGGTCACGCGCGCGTTTTCGGCTGAGGAGCATGAGGAAGAGCGGTTCGGGGAGGTCAATAAGGAACTGACCGGGACCCTTTTGTTTGTCAACCGGTGCATGACTTTCATGATGCCGCTCATGATGATCATCATGAATGGAGTGTCTGTTCTCATCGTTTATTCCGGCGCGTACGCGATCGACGCGGGAAAGATGCAGGTCGGAGATATCATGGCGTTTATCCAGTACGCCATGCAGATCATCATGTCCTTCCTTATGCTCTCGATGATGTCCATCATACTGCCCAGGGCAAATGTGGCTGCAGGCCGTATTGCGGATGTGCTTGAGACGAAAGTAAAAATGCAGGATCCGGAGAAGCCCGAACACCCGGCGAAGGACGCAGCGGGTACAGTCGAATTCGACCACGTGTCATTTACCTATCCGGACGCGGAAGAACCGGTACTGCAGGACATTGACTTCAGAGCGGAAAGAGGACAGACAGTCGCGTTTATAGGAAGCACCGGAAGCGGAAAGAGCACCCTTGTGAATCTCATACCGAGATTTTCCGATGTGACTTCCGGAAGCATCCGGGTGGATGGGGTCGATGTCAGAAACATGGACCGCAGGGATCTGCGCGCGCGGATCGGCTATGTTCCGCAGAAGAGCGTCCTGTTCTCAGGCACCATCGGCTCCAACATATGCTACGGCGCGCCGGACGCTGACCAGGCACAGATGGAAGAAGCTGCCAGAATTGCCCAGGCGGAGGACTTCATCCTCGCAAGGGAAGATAAGTATGGCTCCATGATCGCCCAGGGCGGCAGCAATGTGTCCGGAGGACAGAGGCAGAGGCTCTCCATCGCCCGCGCCATCGCGAAAAAACCGGAGATCCTGATCTTTGACGACAGCTTTTCCGCCCTTGATTTTAAGATAGACGCTGCGCTTCGCAGAGCCCTGCGGGAGACGACAGCGGATACGACCGTCCTTATCGTAGCGCAGAGGATCAGTACGATCATTCACGCCGACCAGATCATCGTTCTCGATAACGGGCAGATGGCCGGCAAAGGAACTCATAAGCAGCTGCTGCAGACATGCGAGGTCTACCGGCAGATCGCAACTTCACAGCTTTCTGAGGAGGAACTGGCAGGATGAGTGAACAGCAGAACAGAAACAGCGGCATGCGCAGAGGACACATGGGCGGGCCGCGAAGGATGACAGGCGAAAAGGCAAAAGACTTCAGGGGAAGTATCCGCAAGCTTGTCGCCTACATGAAGAAATACAGGATCAGCTTTATCATCATGATGATCTGCGCTGTCGGAGGAACGGTATTTACCATTATCGGCCCGAAGATCCTCGGAAAAGCTACAACTGAGCTGTTTGCCGGGATCATGGCGAAGATCGGAGGAACCGGAGAGATCAATTTCGCGAAGATCGGCCGCATCCTGCTCTCAGTCATGGGGCTTTACTCACTGAGCGCCGTGTTTTCGCTGATTCAGGGCTTCCTGATGACAGGCATTTCCAACGATGTGACCTACAGGCTCAGGAAGGACATATCACTGAAGATCAACCGGCTTCCGCTCTCTTATTACGAGAGCCGGACAACAGGAGAGATCCTCTCGCGCGTGACAAATGATGTGGACACGCTGCAGAACGGCGTGAACCAGAGCGTTACTCAGCTGATCACATCTGCCACGACGCTGGTCGGCGTTCTGATCATGATGCTGAGCATCAATGTATGGATGACCCTGGCAGCGATCCTGATCCTTCCGGTGTCCATGATGATCGTTATGGTCATCATGCGGCATTCCCAGAAATACTTTGCCGGACAGCAGAGGTATCTGGGTGAAGTCAACGGGCAGATCGAGGAGGTCTACGGCGGCCAG
>CADCOP010000005.1 GCA_902803065.1 uncultured Lachnospiraceae bacterium
GCCTGTGCGGCTGGAAATGATGTTTCACGAAATAAAATACGATGATTCCCACTGCGATCGCCGCCAGCGTGCAGACAGGATTCCGGAATGCGGCCGGCGGCGTCACATT
Source organism: uncultured Lachnospiraceae bacterium (assembly GCA_902803065.1). GTDB lineage: Bacteria > Bacillota > Clostridia > Lachnospirales > Lachnospiraceae > Merdiplasma. Next base: position 110 of record CADCOP010000005.1, read on the forward strand.
CAGAATGACGTCGCGGATGATTCCTCCGCCGACAGCCGTGGTCATGGCTAAGATCGCCACGCCGAATATGTCCATCTTCTTCTGTATTCCCACGACCGCCCCCGATATGGCAAACGCGATCGTTCCGATCATTTCAAGCAGAAACAGCATCACAAAACACCTCCGCCAATTCCGGCAAACCAGGTATCACCGGCATATCCCGCATCAGCAGCGCTGCTGCTATCCGCGGCACATCTGTCAGCATATATATACTCTAAAGTCAGCAAAGCATATTATAGCAGTCCGCCGACAGGGTGTAAAACATATTCCTTGAAACTTCATTGACAAAGATATGCAGGCTACATAGAATCAAAATATATTGCAGCATACACACATATATCTGAAATGAGTTTTCCCATGATCAGAATCAACCAGTACTATATTCTGTATTTTTTCATATACTCTTTCCTTGGGTGGATGCTTGAGGTCTCAGTCGTTGCTGCCGGCAGCCACCGGTTCGCGAACCGGGGCCTTCTGAACCTGCCGCTCTGCGTCAGCTACGGTCTGATCATGGACATCCTGATCATGGCGACCGGAGAAAATACCAGGCACGGGTTTATCATGTTCTTCCTGTGTCTGATCATTGTATCGGCGGTTGAATTCATGGCTGGCTTTGCTGCCGACCGCTACGCGCGCAGGCGCCTGTGGGACTACATGAACCGGTCTGCTTTCGGCGGACGCTGGAGCGGCCTGTTCAATTCCCTGATCATCTCCTTCGGGTTTTTTACTTTTCTCAAGCTGATCCACCCTTACGTATACGTGCTCGTGCGGCTCATTCCCGGAATGATCCGGATCATCCTCTGCCTGGCCCTGTGCCTGCTTCTGATCACGGACCTGTTCTTCATGCTCTACGCCCACAGCCGCAGCGGCAGGAAGAACGATCATCTGGATGAGTGGAAGCAGAGCGCCATCATGCGTAAGCAGGACCTCGGAACGCGCATTTCAGACCGCATCATCCGCCGCCTCAGCAGGGCGTATCCGGCTGCCTCAGCGCAGGAAGATGTTCCTTCCGCCGCAGCACCTATAGTTTTCGCTAAGGGGCTGTGTTTTGACAAGGCTGTCTGGATCATGCTGTTCTTCGGCCTGACCGGAAACATCTGTGAGACTCTGCTCGTCCATTACCAGACCGGCATATGGATGCGCCGCGGAAGCCTGATCTTTATCCCGGTCAGCCTCGTGTGGGGGTTCGGAGGCGTGCTCTTTACTGTCCTGCTGCTCCATTTCTCGCAGAAGGATGACCGCTACGTGTTTATAGGCGGCTTCTTCTTCGGCGGCGCGTATGAATACCTGTGCAGCGTATTTACGGAAACTTTTCTGGGAACACGCTTCTGGGATTACCACAACATGCCCTTTAACATAGACGGCAGGACAAACCTTCTGTTCATGTTCATCTGGGGCGCCACAGCGTTCGTCTGGATCAAATTCGGTTATCCCCGGATCAGCGGCCTGATTGAACTGATCCCCCCCATTCTGGGAAAGATCTTGACCTGGGTCGTTGTTGTCCTTCTTTCCGCTGACATGATACTCTCGGGCACAGTCATCCTGCGAAGCGCCATCCGGAAAGAAAACGCCGCGCCCTCCAATTTTCTGGAGGAATACATCGACTACAATTTCCCCGATGAGATCATTGAGCGCAACTGGAAAAACATCCGTTTCGGCCCGAACCGGCCAGATTGATAATACACCGCCGGGAAGGATCCTGTTGTCCAGGATCCCGGAAAATAGTATGGCAGCGTTAATATTAAAGGCAGATATGATTGTGAGGCGATCCGGAAGAGCTTAAAAACCTTGCCTCCCGCTCGGTCCCTGCCATCCAGAAATATAAAGTGAGCACATCCGAAGATGTGCTCAAACTTGATGCCATATTGGAACTGCTGGAGGTCCGCACATCTTCCAGTATTTCAGGTCATGCTCGCGATCCTGCTGAACAGTTCCCGCACGGCGTACCAGCCCGGCTCCTGCTTCGGGTTCGTCGCGTACAGATCTGAGATCTTTACAATGCCGCAGCTGCGCAGCCTTCCTTCCGCATACCTGGACAGGTGAAACTCACTGATCTCCCGGTCCCACATGCTCTTTGCCGGGCGGATGATCTTCCGCTGATGGTAAGCGGCGGAAGCACTTCCTGCCGCCGATCCCAATCCTGCGCTCTCCGGTCTCGAAGCGAACTCCGCTCTGAGCTTTTCAAGCACAGCCTTGATCTCTGCTTCACTCCGGGCTCCGAGGTTGCGGATCCTGCGGAGGCCTTCCCCCTCTTCACCCATAACTCTGAGAACATCTCCGACGGTATCACAGCCGGCCCGTTTCAGACTGTTGAAAGAACGAACAGAAAGACCAAGATCTGCGATCTCCATCTCCTCAAATTCAGCTGTGCTGTTCCCCTTCGGTTCCTGCTGTTTCCAGATGTTCAGGTTCTTTATATCGTACATAGTCGACGCCCCTCTCCGTATCTTTATACGTTGTCACGAGAATCTGCCAGTTCAGCTCCCGGATCCCTTTGGTTGTCCGGTACAGATAATTGGCATAGGTTCCCAGTGTTTCGCTATTCGGGGCAACACCAATGACATGAATATGGCTCTTTCCGGAAGTCCCGTAGACCTGGTGCAGCATGCTGCTTGAAGCAAGCTGGGCTATTACATCGGCATAATATTTCGGATCTGCTTCAATGTCCAGTGTAAACCGGATGCCTTTAGGAATTGCCACCGGATCGATCTGTGCGTGATAGCCACGGATGACGCCGTCCTTTTCCATCTGTTCGATCCTGTTTTTTACTGAAACCCTTGATATGCCTACCTGTTTGCTGATCTCCGAAAATGACAGCCGCGCATTGACTCTGAGCAGCTCTGCGATCTGATTATCGATCTGATCTAATCCTGAAATTTTCAATGAATTCCCTCACTTAATTGCCCGAATAAATTTCCGTTTCACAGCGTCGACTCTGTATAATCAGAATAGCAGAGTTTTCCCTGCCATTTCAACAGGCCCGTTTTCGTTTTGAAAGAGGCCGCTTACGTTTTATCACGCATGCGGCCTCTTTTTTTCATTTCGCAACCCGTCTTGTTACACCCCCCTGACAGCCGGCTTACCCAGCTGACCTCCTCTCTTTTTCGAACGCCTCACACCGTCAGCATTGTACAAAGACTGCATCTGATGACGCACAACGACGGTATTGTACGGAGGCTGCATCTGATGATGCACACCGCCGGTATTGTACGGTACCTACATCTGATGACGCACAACGCGGTACTCATCGCCGTCCCGGTAATACCTGCAGGTGGATGTTCCCTGCTCCATCATTCTTGAGAAGTCATCCTCATCCATGTTCGCTTCGCATACATACTCGTCATACTCTTCATCATAGACGTAATATGCACAATCATCACATCGTCCCATATATTTATTGAATTCCTCCTTTTTCACTGCACTATTGTGAGCCATGGCATCTGCGGAACTCTGCCGCGTCCCTGCGCCACGTCATCCCCGCAGTTCTGCCTCGCACGGATATCCGTATGCGCTCTCCGCGTTTTCAACGGCCCGGATGATCGCTTCACTTACGACCTCTGCCGCCAGCATGCCTGTGAGATCCTGATCCGCCATTACCTCACCCACGGACACCGCGTAGATGCTGTCGCCGTCCGCTGATGTGTGTACCGGGTTGATGGACCTCGCGTATCCGTCATGCGCCATTCCTGCGATCTTGCAAAGCTGCGCCTTCTCAAACCGCGCGTTGGTCATCACGACCGCCAGGGTCGTATTTCCCGTAAACTTGTTATCGACCACCTTCACAGACGACTTCATCTGTTCAGATGTGCGTCGAAGCGTTTTCTTATCCTCTGTCAGAAGACCCGCGATCTGCCGGCCATTCTTCCAGTCAAACACATCTCCGAGGGCATTGAGGACAACAATGGCTCCGATCTTCAGAGCGCCCAGTTCAATGGCATAACTTCCGATACCCGTTTTCATGCAGGTGTCCATGCCGCATATCTTTCCCACCGTTGCGCCGCAGCCGGCACCGTAATTTCCGTCGCGGTAATTCGGCTCTTCAAAAGCGCGCCTGGCTGCCTCATAACCCATGTCC
>CADCOP010000006.1 GCA_902803065.1 uncultured Lachnospiraceae bacterium
CACAAAATGAATGATGTGGTAGGGACAGACCCGGGGGCCATAGCTGTAGCCCGGCCGGCAGTCCTCATAACCTATGTTGTGGACGACTAGATCCGCAGTCGATTTATTGTTCAGGGACATGGATGCTTCGATAAACTCCTGCATAAAAATTCGCCTCGCTATCTCATACTCGTCCAAACACGTGACCCGCTTCGGTTTTATGATATCATAACAGGTTTGTTTTTTCCATATATAACTGTGAATTGACCATAGGCTTTATGACCCCCGGATGATAGGATTGACTCATGAAAATCAGAGACAGGGAGAGCATACAGACATGAGATATCAGCTGAATAAAAATGGTTCCTGGAATATTACAGGTGATTTTTTCTCTGTGGAAGATTGCTATCCTGCCATTGACGGCCGCCCCGTAAGACCGCTGTCTGTGCGGGTGGAAGAGAGCAAGATACGGTATGAGACGGAGCAGGGGGATGTGACGGTTTCCTTTTCGTATGAAGCAGACCGGATCCGCATCGATTGCGAGATGGAAAATGCCGGCGGGATCCACGACGCGGAGCCGCTGGGTTTCGGAACGGTCCGGACAAAAAGAGCCGGTGAAGAAAGCTCTCTTCGAAGCTTTACACAGGGCTTTGGAATGGAAGGCCCCTCGGGTTTCTTCCCGGCAGATGAACATCTTCGGGAGTCGAACGGACTGATCGCGGTCATTTCGGAAAACAGAGCTTTTTACATGTATGCCTGCTGTCATACCCGGTTTATCAACCGCTACAAGATCCAGAAAAAGACGGAAATGTTCGGTACCGGGAGAACAGAGCTGTCCGGAGGCTTCTGCCTTGAAGGCAGCTGCAGCGGAAAGGTCAGCCTGCCATCCATTTTCGTATGGGAGCCCGCGGACATTCCGGTATCCGCAGCCCTGAAGCAGATCGCAGAGCAGATCGCTTCCGCCATGGGAGCCAGACATCTGCAGCCGCCGGCATACCACTGGTGCAGCTGGTATTACATGTACCAGAACATGAGCCAGGAACTGCTGGAAGAATATCTGAAAAGCTTTCCTGCCGAGGCAGAGAATTTCAAATACATCCAGCTGGACGCAGGCTACTGCGACAGCCCCGGAGACTGGCTTAAGCCCGGCTTCCGCTTCCCGGAAGGACTCGGGAAAGCAGCTGAAGTCATCACAGAAGCCGGCTATCTGCCAGGCATCTGGATCGCGCCGTTCATCGTAGGCGACCACTCAGCCCTGTACAGGGAGCATCCGGACTGGATCCTGAGAGATGTTTCCGGCAGCCCGGTCGTACAGATCCGAAGCTACTGCGAGCCGAAAGTCTGGGGAAACCCCGACGGAAACTATTTTGTGCTGGACACCAGCCACCCGGAAGCGCTCGCTTACCTGAAAACGGTATTTGAGACGATGAGATCCTGGGGCTTCCGCCTTTTCAAAACGGATTTTATGCTCTGGAACATGCAGGATTCTTCTAAAGTATGCCGTTACGGGAAAGGAAAGACCTCGGTTGAGATCCTGCGGGATACGCTGCAAGTCATCCGGGAGGCGATCGGAGAGGAAAGCTACCTGCTTGGATGCATCGCTCCGTTCCTTCCATTCATCGGATACGCGGACGGAATGCGCATCGCGGGAGATGTGGGAGCGCAGTGGAACGGCGCCTACAGTCCGGAAAACCTGCTCAGAGAGATCACGGCAGACAATTATTTCCAGCAGATCTACTGGCAGAATGATCCTGACTGCGTGATGCTCCGGGATTTTGACAACTTCCTGACATCAAGGGAGATCCGGTCCCTGGCCCTTCTGCAGGCCATATCCGGCGGCGTGGTCACCACCTCGGAACCCATCCATCTCCTGTCAGAAGAGCGCAGAAAGCTCCTTGCCTTCATCCGGCCGGGGCAGAAAAGGCGTCCGGACATTCCATTCCTCGGAGAGGAAAGAGAAGATATCGTCCTGACCCACAAGCTCGAAAACGGAAATATGCTGTACGCGCTGAACCCCACGGATCATCCTCTGCGAGTGTATTACCGCTTCGCCGATCTCTTTGAAGAGAAGGCATGGTACATCTCCGGGTGGGAAGAGAAGAAGTGTGAAAAGCGCGGCG
>CADCOP010000007.1 GCA_902803065.1 uncultured Lachnospiraceae bacterium
AACGAACGGCGCGCGTACCCTTACAATCGGATCGCCTGGGTGAATGAGAATCTCAGCTTTCCCGCCATTGACTGTACCCCTGGCATCCGACGCGATCCTGTATCCATCTTCCGCATTGACATAGATATACGGATAGTAGGTTTTTGACGCTTCGAAGGTATCGGTGTCTTTTACATGGATCCATTCACTTGCCCCGTAATCATACCAGTACCATCCGCCGATGCCCCGCATATCGACCCCATCTTCCGTGACCTTCGCTCCCTTGGTATTCGGATGCTCTCCAACGAGAGGATATGCAACATTATAAATCGAGATGGTATGGACTGGTATGGAAGAATCCTTTTCCCATTTTGCGTAAAGGGTTATATCCTCCTCCACGGGGCTGCTGAAATTATACGCGGTCTTGCAGTTCGGATCAGTATACCAGCCTTTGAAGAGATATCCTTCTTCCAGCGGATCTTCCGGCTGCGTGGCTTTCTTCCCCGGTTTGAGGAACTGGGCTTCCGGCGCCGTACCGTGCCCGTTCGCATCAAAGGTCACCGTATAGCCGAGCGTGGAAATGATCTCAACATGTGAAGCGGCTGTGGAAGCGCCATCCGCGGCGATCGTCTCATACCCCTTCGTGTCTTTTGCGATCATGAACGGATCCGGATCTTTAACGACGACTTTGTCCCAGAGATAGACCAATTTTCCACGCACTGCGGCGGAACCTCCGTCCGCAGTAACAGATTCGATCGAATTGCCGATATTCACCTCGTCGGCATTGGAAAAAATACCGTATGTCGTACTCTTTGCGGTCACATTCCCTCCGCTGATCCGGATCTCGCTGCCGTCGGAGTAAATGCCCGCCTTATGACCCTCTGCATTCACGGAGCCATCTGAAAGATAGAGATCACCCGCAGCATAGATGCCGTAGCCTGTATTTCCTTCCGCCGTCAGGTTTGTTCCATCGTGTCTGAATGATTTCTCGGCATAGAAACCGTCTTCACCGCCGGCAGCATCTGCCTTGCCGGATATCCAGATGTTTCCTTCCGCAAGGATGCCCTTTTGTTTTCCTTCTGCCGAGATCTCGGCTTCTTTATTGCTGCTGACGTCGCTTTTGGTATAGATCCCATGGTAGGATTCGCCTTTCGCAGTCAGGGACCCTTTTTTGACAGTAATCTTTCCCTTCGCCGAGAGGCCGTATTCCCCGCCGGTCGTTATTATGGCGCCTTCCGATACCGATACGGATTCATTTGCATAGATGCCGTTCTTTTTACCATAAGCTGTGATAACGCCCAGATCGCAATAGATGTTCCCCTGGCTGGAGATGCCGTTGTCTCCGCCTTCCGCATTGACGATCCCTGCATCGATCCCGATATCACCGATCGCGTAAATGCCGGCCCGGGTGCCTTTTGCCGAAATCGTACCAGCCCCGATAATAAGATCTCCGGTTCCTTCTTTTTTGATACCGTACTGCGCACTGCTGCTCATCAGAGATGCATAACCCGTAATGATCAGATCATCAGAGCCGATCGCGTAGATCTGCGCCTCGTCACGGAGCCCGCTGACCGGCGGGTTTGTCAGGACCAGAGTATAAAGTTCCGGAATATACTGCGCACTGCCGCCGTCCTTGAAGATATCTTTCATATTACTGCTGGTCACCTGTGTGCTTCCGACCCAGATGTCATAGTATACCGGATCTGACACGGTGATCTCATAGTCGATCCCCTGGATCGTGACCGTCAGGGTTTCTTCGGTCGTGAAAGAGCGCAGGGAATAAAGCATCCATTCTCCCGAAGCATTGGAAACGGAAAACAGTTCCTCATTGCTGCTTCGCGCGGCATCGGCTTGTCCGGCCAGCCCGACCTCTTCCAGGATTTCGGAAAGCCTGACTTCACCGCTGCCGGGAAGCACATAGGTCAATGTAGCATAGGTGAACTCAACGGTATAATAAGAGAAACCATCGGATACAGCCTCGACGGTCCGGCCGCTGGTACTGGTATCGAGCGTTGCTGCTTCTCCATTGTCCGAAACGTGATAGACCTGCGCGTCCAGGTTCGCATCCGCGGCCTCAGCCAGCGAAAAAGCGACGGTTACACTCTGTGCGTTCGCGGGCTGCAACTCATTTCCGTCCGGATCCAGGACTTTGATGTCGAAAGTGTAGGATACGGCAACATGCACATCACTGCCGCGCTCGCCTTCGATGGCTTCATCCACCATCTGCTGCGCCTGAACGGGAACGCTTTCTACAAAAAGGCGCGCATTCCCGGGAAAGACACCTTCCGGCGCCGTAACCGTTATTTTTACGCCGCTTATGATCATGGATTCTGAAAAAGCAGGTCTTTCTTCTTCAGTCTCCGTCTGTTCCTCCGTCTCCAGGCCGGTCTCATCTTCAGCGGTCTCATCCTCAGCAGCCTCTGTCAGGGAAGTCTCACTTCCTGCGGTCACATCTGAGGCAGCCTCCGTCAGGGAAGTCTCGCTTCCTGCGGTCTCATCTGAGGCAACCTCCGTCAGGGAAGTTTCACTTCCTGCGGTCTCATCTGAGGCAGCCACTGACAGAGAAGCCCCGCTACCGGTGGTTTCATCAGAGGCAGCCTCTGTCAGTGAAGCCTCGCTGCTCGTGGTTTCATCAGGGACAGCCTC
>CADCOP010000008.1 GCA_902803065.1 uncultured Lachnospiraceae bacterium
AAGCTCCTGGGCGACGTGCTGACATCCATCCGCCAGTATAGTTCCAGTGGTAAGCACATGGCGGACGGTGAGCGCTCTATGCTGGCGCTTTTTAAGGAAGCTGCACAGAAATATGAAGAAGAGAGGGAAGGAATTCTGGTCCCTTTCAATGCTTTCTATAGTGCAGTGGATGATTTTATTGACCATACCCACCGTATTGTAATTACAACGGCCAGCCGGAACCCGAGGCTGGATGCTTTTGATGTGGAACTTTTGAAGGTGTTGTTTATGATCAAGCATGTAAACAGCTTCAAAGGTGATATTGAGAATCTCACCACGCTAATGATCTCCTCTATTTATGAGGACACGCTGGATCTCAAGAAAAAAGTGGAGGTCTCCCTCCGTAAGCTCTGTGATGAGATGTTGGTGCAGAAAAATGGTGACCGCTATGTTTTCCTGACTAATGAGGAGCAGGAAGCGGAAAATGCGATCCGTAACATCTATATCGATCCGACGGAGACAGTGAACCATGTGGCGCAGGTCGCTTTTGAAGAAGTGATAGTGATGCCGAACAACAAGTACCGTTACAGCAACCGGTATCAGTTTTCTTTTAATACCAAAATTGATGACCGCTTTTATAAGAACAACAGTGCAAATGGAATTACTCTTCATCTTTTGACGGCTTATAGCGGGGAGGAAGATGATATTGCGCTGGGAATGATGTCCGCTCAGGAAAAGAGTGTAGTTGTCCGTATGTCGGACAGCTATCCGTATCTGACTGAGACGGAAAGTATGAAGAAGATAGAGGCATTTCTGAATAATCCGGATCTGACAGCGCTTACTGATTACGAAGTGATTCAGGCAAATAAGAGAAAAGAGCGTTCTGAAATCGCAAAGCGGGTGAAGGATTTTGTCCGCATGGCATTGGAGACATCGGACATTTATGTGAACGGTGAAAAAGCATCCACGAAAACCAAGGATGTTACAGCCAGGATTAATGAGGCTTTTGAGAAACTTGTTGGAAGTGTGTACTCCAAGCTGAAAGATATGGAGACGGAACCCGGCACCAGCGATATTCAGAACATGCTTCGAAAGAACATGGCACAGATGACACTGAATTTCACGGGAATCGAGGAACCGAACAGTGACGCCTTGAACGAAGTGATTGACGCTGTGCGTTATGCCGGAAGAACCGGGGCAAAGTTCTCACTGAAAGCCGCACTGGATAAGTTTATGGCGGCTCCCTACGGATATATTGAAGAGGACGTGGAGTTTCTGATCGCAACACTGTACAAGAAGGGAAAAATATCCCTGAAAATGAACAGCGTGATTTACAGTCCTGCCAGTACATCGGCAGATGATGCGTTTAAATATATTACTCGCCGGGAATTCCGTGAAAAGATCCTTCTGGAGTTGAAGGAAGTGCCGCAGAATGCATGGGTGCAGTCGGTAAAAGATATTATTCATGATTTCTTTGGTCGGACAGTTATGACGGATGATACCGACTCTCTGATGAGAGATTTCCGGTCATACTGCTCTACCAAAAAAGCATATATTGAAGATGTGCTGAAGGAAGATTACGGGAAAGATTCTCCGCTTCCGGGCAAAGCGCTTCTTGAAAAGGCTGTGAGGCTTATGGATACAGTGATGGTTATAGGCGACCCTATGACTTTCTATAAGCGTGTTCATGAGCTGTATGATGATTTCGAAGAAGTGGCAGACCAGATGGTGGATCTGAATGGTTTCCTTGGAGGCCCTCAGAAGGATAAATATCTGAAAGCATATCGGACTTTGCAGTTCTACGAGGCAAGTAAGAACTATATATCCGATGAAAAAATCATCGATTATGCGAAGCAGATAAAGCGGATCATGACACTAACAGAGCCGTACAGTTTTATAAAGAAGCTGGAGGAATATGACAGGCTGCTGGCCAATGCCCTCGTGGAGATGCTGGATAAGGATGCTGAACGGATCAAGCCGGATATCTATGCGGATGAGAAGCTGGTGCTAGAGGCGCTGATTAAAGATCGTCCATATACAGAACGCCTGCAAAGGAAGTTCAGGGCGAAGTTCGACGAACTGATCCAAAAACTTGAGCATGCCAGGGATATGGCAAAACTGAATGGAATACCGGCAGAGAGCAGTGCCCTTGTGCAAAACTGCCTGAATGAAATCAGCAGGGAGGAGGCCGCCTACCAGCTGAGTATCCAGCCGCCGAAACCGCCGATCGACAGGGATGATCCGGTCAAGCCGAAGCCGCCGGTGAAACCCGTAATCAAACAGAAACCGGTGTCTATTCGAACATTGACAAAGAATAAGACCTACAGCATAAGAACAGAGGCGGACGTTGACGCGTTCTTGAAAGAATTGCGGAAGTCTCTGATAGCAGAATTGGGTGACAACACTATTATCCGCTTAAGCTGATAAAACACACAGAGGAGGACCGGCATGAGCACAGGAGGCCGACAAATCAATAAATCTGCGATCCGGAACTTTGCAATAGAAGCCAGGAATACTTTGATCAAATCTGCAGTCACAGAGGCGGGATTCTACGGCATCACAAAAGATGAGATTAAGAAACCATTGCAGAAGGGCAGAGACTTTGAGGTATATGAGACGCTGACGGGTGCGGAAAAACGCATCTTTGACTCCGATATCAAACGTCGCGCAGCTTTGGTGGAAGC
>CADCOP010000009.1 GCA_902803065.1 uncultured Lachnospiraceae bacterium
ACGGTTCCGAGCTCATCGAGAGCTGTCTGCATGCAGCCTCTCTTGAAATATACCTTCTCAGGAAGTCTCAGCCACAGCATGTTTTCTCTCCTCTCAGCAACAGTCTTGATGTTCAGCAGGTCCATAGCCCCTACGTTATGAGACACAGAGTTTCCGCCCCAGGAACCGCAGCCCAGCGTCAGCGACGGAGTCAGGCGGAAGTTGTAGATGTCTCCGATGCCGCCGTGTGAAGAAGGAGTATTGATCACGATACGGCATGCATGCATCCTTGCTGCGTGCTCTGCCATCTTTTCCTTCTCATCCGTGTTGATGAACAGGGAGGCGGTATGTCCCGGACCTCCATCCATAACGAGCGCTTCTGCCTTCTGCAGGGCTTCCTCAAAGGTCTCAGCCTTGTACATGGCAAGGACCGGGGAGAGCTTCTCATGAGCAAACGGCTCCGAGATATCAACAGATGTAACCTCGCCGATCAGGATCTTGGTCTTTTCGGGAACATCAACGCCGGCGAGCTTTGCGATCTTATAAGCGCTCTGGCCCACGATCTTAGCGTTAACAGCGCCGTTGATGATCACGGTATTGCCGACCTTTGCGATCTCATCGCCTTTGAGGAAATAGCATCCCCGGCGCTCGAATTCATTTCTGACCTCATCATAGATGTCAGAGAGCACGGTTACCGACTGCTCCGAAGCGCAGATCATACCGTTATCGAAGGTCTTGGAATGGATGATGGAGCTGACTGCCATGCGGATGTCGGCACTGCTGTCGATAATGACCGGTGTATTGCCGGCGCCAACGCCGAGAGCGGGTTTTCCGGATGAATATGCTGCGCGCACCATGCCCGGGCCGCCGGTCGCAAGGATGCAGTCGCTGTCCTTCATGACCATATTTGTCAGTTCCAGTGACGGCTCATCGATCCATCCGATGATATCCTCCGGAGCACCGGCTGCAACAGCTGCCTCGTAAACGATGCGGGAAGCCTCGATCGTCGATTTCTTTGCGCGCGGATGCGGACTGATGATGATCGCGTTGCGCGTCTTCAGGCACAGCAGTGTCTTGAAGATGGCGGTGGATGTCGGGTTCGTTGTCGGAATAACAGCTGCGATCAGACCGATCGGCTCGGCAATCTTCTTAATGCCGTTCGCCATGTCCTCTTCCAGAACTCCGCAGGTCTTTGTATTCCGGTATGTATTGTAAATGTATTCAGCAGCGTAATGGTTTTTGATGACTTTATCTTCAGCAACACCCATGCCTGTCTCTTCGACAGCCATCTTTGCCAACGGAATCCTTGCCTTGTTGGCTGCCATGGCTGCAGCGCGGAAGATCTCATCGACCTGTTCCTGTGAGTATTTTGCGAACTTTTTCTGCGCGTTTCTCATCAGCGCAAGCTTTTCTTCAAGTTCGGCTGCGGTCGTTACTCTTGCAACTGCCTTTTCTTTTTTCATTGTTTCTTCCTCTCTGAAGTAAGTATGATACATTCGGAACGATTGATTGTTCGTTAATTAACTATCAATCTATGGGTATTTTACGTCTCTTATGGAAGAAAGTCAATGAACAAATCGTCCAAGTTTTGTCAAATAAATAACGTTTCTTTGTGAATTGTATCCCCGCAGAAGCGGCAGCAGCTCTGTCTCACTCTCTCCAGCGGGGAATCATCACGGAAGATCCGTTTACAGTCTCCGGACCGCGTCAGAGAGCATGTCAAATCCGCTCTTCAGACAGGTTACATCGTCGCTGAGCCAGAAGATGTTCGCTCCCATTTCCTTGTCTCTGGCCGCATGTTCCAGGTCCGGATCGAAAATGCCGCACGATTTTCCGTGCTTTTTGCAGATGTCATAGAACTTTCTGTACTCTTCCAGCATGACCGGATGATCCAGCTCCCGGGGCACACCCATCATGATGGAATAGTCATTCGGCCCGATCACGAAGCCATCGATGAAGTCTCCGTATTCACGGACCATGTCATCCATGGCAGCGAGGCCTTTGGGGGATTCGATCTGAACAAGCAGGATGCGGCCGTGTTCGAACTGTTCAAACGTCTCTCCCTGCCGCATGATGCCCCAGCCTCCGAAGCCCGTGCGTCCGGTCGGGGCAAAGTGCATGGCGTCCACAGCAATACGCAGCTGACCAAGGGTTTCCGTTCTGGGAAGCATGATGCCATCCGCCCCGAGGTCCAGTGCCTTCGCGATCAGATGATACACTGCGTCCTCCACACGGATGATGGACGGAAGTCCCATGGCGCGGCACTGCATGGTCATCGGGATCAGCTCCTCCGTTCCAAACACGCCGTGTTCCTTATCCAGCAGAACGCAGTCTGCGTTCTCAAAGGCGGGAAGCATCAGCGGACTGGTCATGTTCATCACATTCGCGATCGTCACCGTCTCCCTGTTTTTCAGTTTCTCCTTCAGCGCTGCATACCTGTCCATATATCTTTTCCCCTCATTTCTTTTCGTCTTCTTCACCCAGCTGATCTATGTATAACACGTCAAGTTTCTTCTCGATCTCCGCCGCTGTTTTCGGTCCGATCCCGCGGATCGATTTATACCACGCCGGATCCTGTGCGGCAACGATCAGATCGAAAACCGTGAATATACCTGCTGTCATCAGCGCATCATAGTGTTTCAGGCTGATGCCAAGCCGCAGGCAGTGATCCATACCGCTGACCGTCTGCCCGTCCTCCCGGATGATCTGCACCGGATACGGGATGCCCTTCTTTTTAAGATACGCCCGGATCGAAACGTCATACCCATCAAGGTACCAGGCGGCGATCCGCGGCCACTTCAGCTTGCCGATCGCCTTTGAATGATAGGAGCCGACCGTCCCGGCTGCGCGGTTCATGATCCTGCCGATCTCCTCATTTTTCATGTGGTCACGATATTTCATGACGATCGTCTTCTGCTGCTTGTCGCGCAGCTGGCCGACCGCCACCTCCAATCCCGCGATCTGGTCGGCAGTCATGGCATCTGCTGTAAGGCCGTCGATGCGCAGCGCCTTTACCAGGTTCTCCGGGTAAGGAATGACCTTTTTTTCAGTGTGTTCAATGACATTTTTAAGTCCGAGGACACGAACGAGAGCCTGGTCCTCTGCCTCCGGATAAAGTTCACGGACACGCCGGAATATGCGCAGCGCTGATTCCTTCGGATCCTCGCTGTACAGGCTCGTGACATGCTCATATCCCCAAAGATGCTCGGGCGTGCTGTACACGGCGATCCCCCAGCCGTATTCATTTCCGTTCTTATTCTTCCGTTTCCGGAAGTCGCGGATGCACAGATATGTCTGCATCTGGAGGCTGGTCGTCTCGCCGTCAAAGTTTTTCTCGCCGTTCTTTCCGTAACCGGCCAGCTGTTTCATCTCAAAGGAGAACAGTTCCCGGTCCTCATGCCCCTCCCCGAACAGATCCATGATCTTCTTGCTGCGGGCACTGGCAAGCTCATCGTCCCATCGGGCGTCGAAATCATACCCGTCCCTGCGGTAGTTCGCAAAGGCCGGAAACCACTTTTTCGAGATGAAACCGGCTTTTCTGTCAAAGAACTTTCCGTAGGCAACCTTCCCGCGGGAGGCCAGAATCTTGCGCCACTCCCACGGATCCCGCTCCGGGTCCTCGGTCCACCAGCCGTCGGCCGCTGTGTGCTCCTCAGCGGAAAAACCCGGGATCTCGCAGCGGAAAAACGGCAGAAAACCAACTTCTTCTATGTATGCCTCCAGTCCCTCTACGGTCCGGATGCAGTCGGGATCATCCCAGTCAAGACCGTGCATGATCCATCTTTCTTCTTCATTCATATTTCAGACCTTATATTATGAAGGAACATCATTTCCTTCGGAGATAATCCGATGATACCGGGAACGCAAAATAGGTATCCGGATAGGGCTCATTTTTCAGGGAAAAGTGCCACCACTCGCAGTTGATGGGCACAAAGCCGTTTCGGACCATCATATGCTGGAGCAGCATCCGGTTCTCGTACTGCTCATCTGTGATGTCACGGCAGTCCGGATGGGATACCGGGCTGAACATGTCGAAGGGGCTGCCCATGTCCACCTCTTTCCCTGTCCTCATGTCAAGCAGAGTAAGGTCCACCGCGCTTCCGCGGCTGTGGCTGGACTGCTTCGCAATATAGCCTTCGGCAAACAGCGACTGCTTCTCCAGGTCCGGATAGAAATAGGGCTTCATGCGGATGTCCTGGTCCTCGATCCCCCACAGGACAAAATGTTTCACTGCGGAGGCCGGACGGTAAGCGTCAAACACTTTCAGCCGGTAGCCC
>CADCOP010000010.1 GCA_902803065.1 uncultured Lachnospiraceae bacterium
GATTACCTGCGCCTTTCGCAGGCAGAAAGAGTCCGCGCTGAGCAGACCGGGGAGGCAGGAAATGCGTGATCTTCCGGAACATCTGCGGATCAGGCGGATGCAGGATGATGACCTGGATCAGGTGACAGCGCTTGAACAGAAGATTTTTTCCATTCCGTGGACACGCGATGGCTTTCTTGAATCCCTGCATTCGCAGTACACGCTCTATCTGGTGGCCGAGATCGGGGAGATCGTCGGCTACTGCGGATATATGCGTTCATTTGAGGATGCGGATATATGCAATGTCGCCGTGGCTCCTCACATGCGCAGCCGGGGGATCGGGGAGGAAATGCTCCGCATGCTTATGGAGATGGGCAGGAAAGACGGGATCGAGAGATATACGCTGGAGGTAAGAGTGAGCAACAAAAGCGCGCTCCGGCTCTATAAGAAGCTGGGGTTTGAAATCGCCGGAATCCGAAAGAATTTTTACGCGCTGCCGACAGAGGATGCGTATATTATGTGGACAGGAGAGGTAGAGTGATATGATAGATGTTTGTCTTCTCGGCTGCGGCGGAATGATGCCGCTTCCGAACCGCCATCTCACGGCACTGCTTGTCCGCTGCGGCGGAAGCAGCACACTGATCGACTGCGGAGAAGGGACACAGATCGCTCTGCGAAAGAGAGGATGGAGTTTCAAACAGATCGATACGATCTGCTTTACCCATTATCATGGCGATCATATCAGCGGGCTGCCGGGCCTTCTGCTTACGATCGGAAACGCTGACAGAACAGAGCCGCTGGTCATGATCGGGCCGCGCGGTCTTGAGAGAGTTGTCGGATGTCTGCGGGTCATAGCGCCGGATCTGCCGTTTGAGATCATCTATAAAGAGATCCAGGGAGCGGAAGAAACATTTCAGCTTGGCAGCTGCCGGCTGAAGGCATTCAGGGTGAATCACAGTGTACTCTGTTACGGGTATACAATGGAGCTTGACCGCGCAGGGCGGTTTGACGCACAGAGAGCGAAGGAACAGAATATTCCGCTGAAGCTTTGGAACCGGCTTCAGAAAGGTGAGACGATCGAACAGGATGGCGTGGTATATACGCCTGAGATGGTCCTGGGACCGGCAAGAAAGGGATTGAAGCTTACCTATACAACGGATACAAGACCTACGGAATCGATACGTGTCAATGCGAAAGGTTCCGATCTGTTCATCTGTGAGGGAATGTACGGTGATGACGACAAGCTTGAAAATGCCCGTACAAACAGGCATATGATGATCAGCGAAGCGGCAGCGCTCGCACGAGATGCCGGAGTGGAGGAACTGTGGCTGACTCATTACAGCCCGTCACTTGTAAACCCGGAGGAATATATGCCGGGCGTCAGAAAAATATTTGCAAACGCAAAACCGGGGCGCGACGGAATGACAACGGAGCTGCGGTTTGAAGGCGAAGCAGGATCCGGGGTATAAGAAGCCCGGCCGCCCTGCTGAATATATGCAGAAGGAAGAATACTCATGGTTAAAATACTTGCGATCGAGAGTTCCTGCGATGAGACGGCAGCAGCTGTTGTCGTTGACGGACGGGAAGTCCTGTCAAATGTCATATCGTCACAGATCGATCTTCACACACTTTACGGCGGCGTTGTCCCCGAGATCGCGTCCCGCAAGCATACGGAGCGCATCAACCAGGTGATCGAACAGGCGCTGGCCGAAGCAGACACAACGCTTGATGACCTGGATGCCATCGGTGTGACATACGGTCCCGGCCTTGTCGGAGCCCTGCTTGTAGGAGTGGCTGAAGCAAAAGCGATCAGCTGGGCAAAAAATATCCCGCTGGTCGGCGTCCATCATATCGAAGGACACATCTGCGCTAATTATATTGAGAATAAGGATCTGGAACCTCCGTTCGGCTGCCTTGTCGTATCCGGCGGACACACCCATCTTGTCAATGTCAAAGACTACGGTGTATACGAGATCCTCGGAAAAACAAGGGACGACGCTGCCGGCGAAGCCTTTGATAAGGTGGCAAGAGCGGTAGGGCTCGGATACCC
>CADCOP010000011.1 GCA_902803065.1 uncultured Lachnospiraceae bacterium
CATGACCTGCCGGTTATCCGGATCGATCATCCAGTACTCCCGCACGCCGGCGTTCGCGTACTTGGCTGTCTTGATCCTTATGTCCTTTTTCCTCGTGGATGGCGAAAGCACTTCGATCACCAGATCCGGGGCTCCGAAGCAGCAGCGCCTGCGAATTTTCCGCCGGTCGCAGATCACAAGCAGGTCCGGCTGCACCATCGTACGTTCATCCTCATCCAGCTGCACATCACAGGGTGACAGGAAGACCTTGCACGGACCCTTCCGGCCGCGAACAAAACCGGCAAAAGCCATATGCAGCTCACCGATAATTGCCTGGTGGACGCTGGCCGGCGCAGACATGTCATAAAAAACGCCATCAATCAGCTCTACCCTCCGTTCATCCGGAAGGGCATAGTAATCCTCCAGTGTATACTCCCCCTGCTTCTTTGCGCCATACGCGCTGCCGTTCTCACGAAAAGCTTCCGGCTCCTTTGTTTCATATGAGGCTTCCCGCTCCTTTACCCCATACGCAGCGCTGCTTTCCCGAAGCACTTCCTTCTCCCTCAGCGCCTTCTCCAGCTTCTGCAGCGTCTCATACCTTGGGGCCTGTGTGGTTCCACCCAGCACCTTCTGGACCGTGCTCAGCGGGACACCGGAAAGGGCCGCAAGCTGCTCATTCGAATAGCCAAGCAATCTTTTTCTTTCCCTGATCTCATCTACCGTCATTGCAGGACACCTCCTGTTCGTTTATAAGTACAGAATACGCCTTATTTCATCCGCTGTCAATCCGTTATAATTCCACTTTTCCTTTTAATGGAATTAATTCATTCCATTCTGTTCCGTTTTATTTCCATTTTAGACGGATAGAGAATATCAAACACTTCAAGATATAAATAGTGCGCCTCCCCTTCAAAGGGAGGCGCACTAGCTTTATCCTTATCTTTATCTGTTCACATCAACAACTGTAAGCGGCAGTCTCTTGTTTTCTGCCTTTTTCCTGTCTTCCGGGGTGATTCCGTCGTCGGTTATGATCCGGTGCACGGCTTCCACCGGACAGATCACGGACAGGTACCCGTTATCAAATTTGGAGCTGTCTGCCAGCACGTATGTCTCCCGGGCGGCTTTCAGGATCGCCTTTTTTACAAGCATCTGCGGACTGGCTACGGAGGTCAGGCCTATGTCAAGGTTCAGCCCATGCACTCCGATAAACGCTTTTTCAACACGGATATCCTCGATCCAGGCGGCGGCTTCGCCTCCGACTGTTGAAGGCATGTTGCCCCCCACGCTGCCGCCAACCATGTACAGTTCAATGTTCGGCTGGTTCCAGAACAGCACAGCGATGGACAGACAGTTCGTCACGACATTGAGATGCCTGTAGGGTTTTTCACATATCTTCTGCGCAAGATAGTACGTGGTCGAAGCATCATCAAGAATGATGGTATCGCCGTCTTCTATAAAAGAATCCGCATACTCCGCGATCGCGCGCTTTTCCTCCACATGCTGGGAGAGACTGGGATAAGGGAGTTCCGCTGCTTCTCCCCGGTCGACCGCGACGGCACCGCCGCGGACTCTGCGCAGCAGGCCTTCCTGATCAAGACTTCGTATGTCACCGCGTATGGTCACCTCGGAGATGTTCATTTCGCGGCTCAGTTCTGCAACAGTGACTCTGCCCTCTTCACGGACTTTTCGTAAAATAGCTTCTCTGCGTTCCAGCATTACGCTCTTTCCTTTCGTAAGCTATCTGTTCTGTTTTCGGAATGTTTCAATTATATCATGTATCATAAAGAAAGGGAACCTGTCAAAACAGATCCCCCTACTGCCGGTTTGTACGGCTCAATCATAGTATTCTCCAATACCGGAACGGATCGTCGCAAATTGTTCTGCATCGTGTCCGAACCAGACCTGCGCGCCGGTTTCCGCAGCGATTTTGCGGATACGTTTCGCGGTGCGCATCCAGCCTACCGAATCAAAGCAGATACCCGGGCCGATCAGTTTTTCATAATTTGTCTTATTGTAAAGGCAATCCGAAGCGATGATCACGGGTCCGTAATGTTCCAGATCCACCTTGAGGGCTATCATTCCCGCGGCATG
>CADCOP010000012.1 GCA_902803065.1 uncultured Lachnospiraceae bacterium
ATTACCTCCCCCGGAAGTACCAGTAGAACCTCCTGTACCGCCACCCGGAGAAGGCGGCCCCGGTTCAACAGGCGGTTTCTCCGCCACAAGCTGCTTCATCGCCACATTTGTCTTCACAAGCAGATCTGATTGATTTACCCCAACTACGGCTTTATTGAATTTCAGATCCACATAACGGCCATTGGAAAAACCAGCTGCCAGTGCGAAGAACTCTGTTGACGGAAGGCCATTTAAAATCGCATCCTCCAACACTCCATAGTTCGCAAGCCTCGGCAGATAGCAATAAGTACTCAGATATTCCCAAAGCTTCTTAATGGAAATATCATTGCTGTCCTTCCACAGAAGATCATCCAGGCTCATCTGCAGCAGTGCAGGCGCCCACTTCGTAATGACCTGCTCTTCCTGGATCATCTTCTTGGCTGCTTTCGTAACAATGGGATCACTGCCACCGCTGATGCTGCTGACCTCCCACTGAATACTCTTCATATCACCAAACTGATCAATGAAGGGAACGATCAGCCAGCAATATGTTTCTTTCAGGCGCAGCTCCACTGTATCATTACAACGATTAACATTGCTCAGGGCTTCCCGATTCTGGTTACCATCAAGATTGAGTTCATCCTTATCCGTAACGATCGACTGCCACGCGATCAGTCTCCTGACTTCCGTCTCCAGGGAAAGCAGTGTGTCCTGATCCGGCGCAACAAATGACAGCATATTCCGATATACACGAGGAGAAGTCCCTCTTGTATTCAGAATATTCTCAACAGCAGCCATTGCCGCAGGGCTCTTCGCTGTCCTCTTATATGTATCTTTCGTACGAAGTATGACCAACCTGACAGCCTGCTCATCCGGCACATCCAGAGAGGAGGCAGGGCACACATGTAAACCAGCAAACGGCATCTCTTTCCGCAGTTTTTTCAACCTTGATTCGATCTCCAGGTCTACGTCTGCCGTGGATACCTGAGACGCGCGGTCTTCAGCCGTCTTTCTAAGTGTCGGCCTCGTATCGTACCAATACCGGTTCCCGTTCATATTATTGTACAGATAGGACAGAGAACCGTGAAGCGTATTCAGTGCGTCATTAAAATCGGCAATGTTTTCGCCCGGCTGGACCACACCCAGACGGATTCTCGATGCCTCCAAGCCACGAACTGCCTGATCGCGAGTCGTAGGAGCACTTCCGAGCATGATGGTTCTGGCAACTCTGCGCGCTGCAAGTTTCTGACCGTAGCGAGGATTTGCCTTATCTTTCTGATAAGGGATGGAGTCCTTACCATCAACTTCGCGATCGATAATGCTGTTCCATGTATCCGGCAGATGACGGACAAGCTCATCCTTAACATTTGGCATGTCCAGTGGAATTGAACCCGGCATGATCATGGCGCCTGCATCATTCGCCATCCACAGTTCATGAATAACTGCGGCCATCAGGCGCAGAACACCTCTTGTCCTCTGGAATCTTTCCAGAGTTGCCCAGTCCTCGTACAATCTGTCGAATACTTCCGGATGGATCGGATAACAGGAAATCAGCCGATTCCTGTATTCTACTTCCTTAACATCAAACGGGAAGTCCGCATTGTTTTCATGATACATCAGGCTGAATGCGTTGCAGACAGCTTCTCTTGCTGCAGGATTCTTGCATTCCAGAAATAGTCTTCTACGAACAACTTCAAATCCTTCATTAGCTGCAACGGGCTTCCATATGGATTCCATACGGCCGAATGTATGCTCGATCGTGTTCAGCGCTGTTTTGCCCGCTTCTCCTCCGATCTCTATATCAGATTCCGGAATAGATGCCACCACAATACTGTTATCGCTGGCTCTTGCCGCTTCCGTTATCTCCTGAATGAACGTGATAAAGTTGTCGTATGATCCGGCCGGCAGACCATCCACACCATAAATCTTCTTGGCATAAGCTACCAGCTCATCCATAAGGATCAGGCAGGGGCCGCATTCATTGAGTAGGTTCTTCAGATTCTCAGACCCGGGAGAAACTCCTTTACGGTCTGCGTCTCGGATAATCGCATAGAGATCAGGCCTGCCTGCAGAAGTCACCAGCTGATATGCCATCTCTCCCCAAATTGTATTGACTGTATATCCCGGAAGATTCGCCGGATTCTTTTTTCTGGTCGGATCAAGCGCCGTTCCTACCAATACAGCAACATTTGCCTTAGGGAGTCTATCGAGACCGGCTCTCTCAAGGATCGGTTTTAAGCTTGGAATACGATCCACGTTATTGACGCTGTGCACCATATGATAGAGTGCCAACATACTGTGAGTCTTGCCGCCGCCGAAGGCCGTCTTAAGCTGAATGACCGGTTCTCCGCCCTTCCCTGCTATTCTCTGTAGCGATTCTGTAAGCAGACCCGCCATTCCTTCCGTCACATATGTGCGTGCAAAGAACTCCACTGGGTCACGATACTCAAATGCACCTTCGCCGCGGGAGACCTGAGCGAGGTCTGCCGCGAACTCAGCTGCACGGTAACGTCCTTCCGCGACATCCGGATGCGGCTGCATTACGGTCCGCCAGCTCGGCAGATTCTGGCCAACATTTTTATTCAGTACTCCAGCCGTATCTTTCTTGTTCTGTACCGGCTGCGCATTATTTGTCACCGCCATGGACCCCTCTGCGGAACCATACCTAAGAGTCCTGTATAAAGATCTCAGTTCCTCCGTTCCATCCGGATCATTGAGCGCTTCACTGAACAATGCCATTGTGTCGAGCGCCCTCTCCGCATAGCTTCGTTCCAGATCCTGCTGTCCAACATGTGACACCTTGTTTCGGACGCCCATCAATTCTTTTGACCATGTACGGTAATCAATCGACAGCTTTGTTCTGAATACATCATTCCATTTTCTGTCGATAAGACGAAGGCAGTTGGGAATATCCAAGGAGTCAATCAACACTGCATAGGAACCTGTACTTGGAAGATCTCTTGCCTGATCACTCAGTGCATAGAGAACTTCATCCCACCAAGACTCTTTATAAATACGATTCATTTCCTGACCGATATATCCGGCAAGCATCGGATGGAGGATCCTGAATCCTTTCTGAACCAGATCATAATTCTCCTGCATGATTAACCTCCTTGGACTCAGCACTGTCTGTTCCAGAGAAATTCTCTGAGATG
>CADCOP010000013.1 GCA_902803065.1 uncultured Lachnospiraceae bacterium
ATCTCCTGCGGTTTCGACAGGTTTCCGGCAAAATACTGCCGCGTCGTATCTTTTAAAGCATTCAGAATATCAGCATTACTGATCCTGATCATTTTTCCCATTATCTGTAATCCTCCCATCGAAAGGAAAGGGGAGACAGGCCGCCTCCACTCATAAAAAGTAAAGCTTCAGGTAGTTGCGCTTCCCTCCGCTCAGCTCCCGGATGCTCGCGGCGCAGGAGCCATACTGCATCCGTTCCGCATGCTTCACAGCCTCTTCGCAGGCGACGCTGATCGGCGCGATGCCCATCCGGCTTTCGCATGCTGCCAGCAGGGCTTCGGTCATGATCAGCCCCCACTCGTGGTTTGCTCCGGCATAGATCGCCTTTGCCCTTTTCGCGTAATCCACAGCTTCTTTCAGGTTGCCGAGCTTGAAATAGATATTCGCGATGCCGAGGTCTGCGTGGGCTGTCCACCCGATGATGCCCTGCGCCGTGGTGAATTTCATGAGCTCCCTGAAGCAGTGGAGCGCCTCGTCATCATTTCCGGTGCAGGTGTACACATTGGCAAGAGCGCCGACAAGATAGGCTTCATACCTTCCCGTGATCCTGCCGTCTTCCCCGATGTATTCCTTCAGTATCTTTTCTGCTCCTTCATAATCGCCTGCCGCGCAGCAGCAGTCCGCCAGCTTCCGAGCGTTCCTCTTGCGATAGTCCTCAAGGCCGTGCGCCTTGGCAAAGCTCTCGGACCTCTCCAGCCACTTCCGGCAGAAGTCCCAGTCGCCGTAAAGCACACCAAGATTTCCTCCGATGAGGAACAGAAGCTCATTGTACACGGCCGGAAATCTGTCATCGATCCGCGAATACAGAGCCATTGCTTCATCCAGGAGCTGCCCTGCCGGTTTGAAAAACATGGAATGATGCAGCCGGCGGACGCTGAGCATTGATAAAAACTCACTGTCGGCGACCTGCCCGGCATTTCCTTTCAGATACTGATCCGCGATGTCTACAGCTCTCGCGTATTGACCGGACATATGAACCATATCCATGTAAATGGAAACAAGCTCTCTGTCAAACACCGTTATGCCGTATTCCTTTTCGGCAAGCTGAAGGATCCAGAGCGGAAAATCAACGCTGCCTTCCCTCTGCAGCCTTCGCAGAAAGGCGCTGCGCTGTCCCGATGTCCAGAACGCGTCAAGAAGCTTCGCCTGATCCCAGTCCTCGGGGAAACGGTTCCACACTCTCCAGTAGGGATCCGGCTCTTCCTTATGCGCGCAGAGGAAATCCTCCAGTTCCGCAAACTGTTCACAGGAGATGTAATAGCCGCCCACATGGCCGCGGACGTAGCCTTCAAGCGCAGGATTCAAGCAGCTTCCGTCCTCATTTCTGCTGTCATTTCCACTGCCGCTTCTGCTGCCAGTTCTGCCGCCATTTTCAATATATTCCCTGGCGTAACGCGCCAGATGCAGCGCGCCTGCTTTATGATCAACATAAAAGCTGCCGCTCTGTTCCCTGTCCGTAAACCAGTCCCTGACAGATTTATGGGAGAAGCCGAGAAGAGCGATCCCGTCTTCCTCAAAGTGGCTGACCCAGGAGCCCAGCCTGTCAAGACTGGTGATAAATGAATATCGCGTCTGCCCAGTCACGCTCCGCGCCAGATCCTCCGGAATCGTATCAGAGACTGAAAGCATCTCGAGCAGTCCCCGCACTTTCAGGAACTCTTCCGGCGAGGGGAATTTGCGCTCCATGGACAAGCGGTAGAAGGCGCCAAGCCCGCGCGGGAACGTATCGATATCCTTCAATCCGATCACGCCGCTCTTTATATCTGCCACCAGAAGCTCCGCGTACAAAAATACGCCGTCGCTCAGCTCGCAGATCCGGTTCAGTGTTTCCAGCTTATTGGATGTCTGGCTCAGCTCCGCGGCAAGCGCCCGGACCAGATAAGCCATGATGTCATTATAGCCCGCAGGCATATCTTCAATGATATCGATCGATTCGCAGGCTTTGAAATACCGGCTGACACTGCGCTCCGGCCGGCTCGTGAACAGGAATTTGATCCACCCCGGCAGCCTCTCGCAGCACCTGGCAAATACATCTGCCAGAGGATTCTCCCCGTTCGTTTCGGCTTCATCCAGACCGTCCACGACAATAATGCCCGTCTCCCGGTTCCCATCCACCAGGTTCGAGAGCGGATAGGACAGCAGGAAATCAAACAGCGCCTCCGCATTCATCGTATCCAGGGACACATCCTCTTCCAGCTGATGAAGAAGCATGCTGCGGTAATCCGGGAGCTTCGCAGCCAGGCGGAACGCCATGGTCCGGATCAGCCGTCTGGGATCGATGGTATATTCCCGGTTCCACTCGCACAGAAAGCAGCCGTAAACATCTGAATTGTAATGCGAGTAATTTACGCTGAAAGCGCTCTTCCCGCTGCCCGGACGGCCGTACACGATAAGAACCTTCGATGAGCGGTTATCCTGCCAGTCCTCAATATGCTCCTCCAGCCACCGTCTCCCGTAAAACTCCTTAGAGAGCAGGTTGTATTCCTTCTCCGAATTCAGGTACGGGGACAATCTGGTCTTCAGAACATGGATATCACCGCTGAGCTCAGCCGACTCAGATGACTCGATCACGCGGCACAGCTCGGCAAACTTTTCCTTATACCACTGCTCAAAAGCAGCGTCCGAAGTCTTTTTCATCTCAGCCCAGCTGCTCATATCCAGCCACTGGATATCCGAGATGGTTGCCGGCGGTTTGATCCGGCTTTCGGGCTCTAATAGCACCGTCCTGACCTGCGCGCCCTTCACGCAGACCGCGATCCTGAGTTCATCCAGGCAGACACCCGGATTCCGCGTAGAATGCTCCGAGAGAAACGCAATCACGCTCGAAGCCTTCAGCACGCCGCTGAGAATATCATCGCGCCAGTGATCGCCCGCCTTGATCTCGCTCGTATCGATCCAGA
>CADCOP010000014.1 GCA_902803065.1 uncultured Lachnospiraceae bacterium
ATCAGATAGGATCAGAGAGGATCAGAAAGGATCATCGGCATGCAAAGACCTGATCACGGAGGTGACATATACCGCAATCATATTCAGGTGGATTTTTCTGTCAGCCTGAACCCGCTTGGCATGCCTGCATCCGCCGTTTCCGCGGCGAAGGAAGGGGCAGCTGCATCCGCTGTCTATCCGGACTCTGAGTGTGCGAAGCTGCGCAGGCTTCTTTCGGTTAAGGAGGAAGTACCGCCCGAATGGATCGTTTTCGGCAGCGGAGCAGCAGAACTGATCTATGCGCTGGCTTTGGCCTTCAGACCGCGGAAAGCCTTGCTGATGGCTCCGGGCTTCTCGGAATATGAGAGAGCCCTCCTGGCGGCAGGCTGCCATCCGGATCATTATACGTGCAGCAGGGAGAGAGGATACGCAGCAGGGGAAGACTTTCCGGATCTGGTCAGTCCGGAGACGGACATGATCTTTATCTGCAACCCGAACAATCCGACGGGGGTTCCTGTCAGATGGTCTGTCCTTGAACAGACAGCCGCCGTGTGCAGGGAGAATGACACCATGCTGATCATAGATGAGTGCTTCCTTGAACTCTGCACTGATCCGGCTGTTCAGAGTATGAAGGGTTTCCTGAGGGATCATGGCAGGCTCGTCGTGCTGCGGGCATTTACCAAGCAGTACGCGATGGCAGGATTACGCCTGGGCTATCTGCTGTCGGGAAATCAACAGATAAGAAGCAGGGTGCGTTCCTGCCTTCAGCCATGGAACGTATCGATTCCGGCACAGATGGCCGGAGCAGCTGCGCTCGGTGAGGAAGGATACATGGAAAAGGCTCTCTCCTGCATAGCGGAAGGAAAAGAATATCTTCTGAAGGAGCTGGAAGCGCTCGGACTTTCGTGTATACATGGAGCTGCTAATTTTATTTTTTTTGAAGGACCCGGGGGACTGTACGAAAAATGCCTGCGGCGGGGAATCCTGATCAGAGACTGTTCCAATTTCCGCGGTCTGCGCGAAGGCAGTTACCGCGTCTGCGTCCGGATGCCGGATGATAACAGGAAGCTGATACAGGTCCTTGCTGACTGTCTGAGGGAGGAACACAATGGCTAAGGCGATCATGATACAGGGGACAATGTCAAATGTAGGGAAAAGCCTTCTTGCAGCGGGACTCTGCCGCATCTTCAGCCAGGATGGATACAGGACAGCCCCTTTCAAGTCCCAGAATATGGCGCTGAATTCCTTTATCACAGAAGAGGGGCTTGAGATGGGAAGGGCACAGGTGATGCAGGCGGAAGCAGCCGGCATAAAGCCCTCAGTCCTCATGAATCCAGTGCTTCTTAAACCAACAAATGATGTCGGAAGCCAGGTCATCGTAAACGGTGAGGTCATCGGAAACATGTCAGCCAGGGAGTATTTCCGGTTCAAAAAGCAGCTGATCCCCGATATCATGAGAGCCTATCAGTCTCTGGCTCAGGAGAATGACATCATTGTGATCGAAGGGGCCGGAAGCCCTGCGGAGATCAATTTAAAGCAGGATGATATCGTGAACATGGGGATGGCAAAGATGGCAGGTGCACCTGTGCTTCTCGTGGGCGATATTGACAGAGGCGGCGTTTTTGCCCAGCTGATCGGAACGGTCAGCCTTCTTGAAAAGGATGAGCGGGCACTCGTCAAAGGTCTGATCATTAATAAGTTCCGTGGTGATAAAACGATCCTGGATCCCGGAGTCGTTATGCTTGAAGAGCGCTGCGGCATTCCGGTGACGGGGGTGATGCCTTACCTTAAGATCCGGGTAGACGATGAGGATAGCCTCACTGAACGGTTTGAAGGGCAGCAGCCATCACCCGGACAGATCGACATTGCGGTGATCCGCTTCCCGAGGATCTCAAATTTTACCGACTTCGCCCCGCTCGAGGCAGTGCCGGGTGTTTCGGTCCGTTATGTGGCGGATGCGCGCCGGATCGGAGATCCGGACCTGATCATTCTGCCGGGCACAAAAAACACGATGGGAGATCTGCGCTGGATGCGGCAGTCCGGTATGGAGGCTGCGGTGCTGAAGCGTGCGTCTTCGGGGACGGCAGTCATAGGCATCTGCGGAGGATTTCAGATGCTCGGAGAGTGGCTCAGCGATCCGCACGGGACAGAGGAAGGCGGTGAAATGCGGGGACTCTCGCTGCTGCCTGTAAGAACTGTGTTTGCAGAGGAAAAGACAAGGACGAGAGTAAGCGGTTCTTTCCTGCCGCTCACGGGTATATTCGCAGGACTTTCCGGCAGAGCTCTGGAAGGATATGAGATCCATATGGGAAGGACAACACAGACCGGCACATGCGGCTCTCTTGCTGCCCTCAGAGCGAAGACAGGAGAGGAATATTCGGAGAAAATGGATGGCGCAGTGACCGGAGCTGTTTTCGGAAGCTATGTGCACGGTCTGTTTGATAAGGCAGAAACGGCGGAAGCACTGCTGCGGTGCCTGGCTGCGCGCAGACATGCGGATCCGGAAGGGCTGCATGCAGTCGACGCAGCCGCTTTCAGGGAAACACAGTATGACATGCTTGCCTCAGCGATGCGTGAACATATGGACATGAATAAAATCTATGAGATCCTGGAGCAGGGTATATGAAAATCGAACTTGAAAAAGTGCTGCCGCGCGATATTGAGCGCAGGAGCTTTGAAATCATTACAGAGGAACTGGGAGATTATCCGCTGATCCCGGGGACAGAGCCAATCGTGAAAAGATGTATTCACACGAGCGCGGATTTTGATTACGCCAGGAATCTTTATTTCTCTGACGGGGCGGTGGAGAAGGCACTTGCGGCCATCCGCGGCGGTGCTTCCATCGTTACGGATACGCAGATGGCAAGAGCCGGTATCAATAAAAAGCTTCTCGCCGGGTATGGAGGGGAAGTTTTCTGTTTTATGTCCGATGATGATGTGGCGGAGCGCGCTGCCAGAGAAGGAACGACAAGAGCTTCAGCCAGCATGGATAAGGCAGCGGAACTGGAAGGAAAGCTTATTTTCGCGATAGGGAATGCCCCTACAGCACTTGTCAGGCTGTATGAGCTGATCGGGACAAAAAAAATCTCACCGGAACTTATCATTGCTGTTCCGGTGGGATTTGTAAACGTTATTCAGGCAAAGGAGCTGATACTGCAGGCAGGTGTACCGTGTATTGCAGCCCTGGGCAGGAAGGGCGGGAGCAATATTGCCGCCTGCATCTGTAATGCCCTCCTGTACATGCTGAAGAACTGACCCGCCGATGCGGGGCCAGGGAGTTTAATAGCCGTAATCCTCCAGCGGGATGTAACTGGGATCATCCATACCTTTCAGCTGCACATATCCGTTCATCAGGTACTCGGCACGGAGTTTTTTGAAATCCGCGCGGCGCTGCAGAAGATACGGGAGTATGTTTTCCGGCGTCAGAACGATACCGAAATCCTCTCTGGCCTCGGCTCCGTACATGATGTTGACCATACAGTCGGCAACAGCGCGGTTGAAGTGTTTCTCGTTCGCGAAGTTGTACGGATTGAGGTTGACATCGCAGAAGCTGCTGAAATCCCATACCTCTCCGGCAACCTCAACGATCTGCCTTAAGTAGTCATAGTATTCGTCACACTCGTATGTGTAGCGCTCTGCGAGGAAGCTTGCCCCGATCATGACTTTCAGAGTTATGCCGTTGTCATCACAGAGCTTCCGGATCTCACGGAGGGCCTCAACGCTTTTGACACGGGCGTCCAGTTCATCTTCATTGTTCGTGTTTTCCAGAAAGAGTGTTTTCAGGTGCTTGGCCATGGTATTCGTCACGGATTTCCTGACAAATGTATCATGGTCCTTTTTAGCCGAATTCGTATCGGCTACCCGGTTTTTCATACCGTTTGTCAGATCATCCGCATACATGGGATTCTTTTTCGCGCGCTTGGTGAGCGCGTTTTTTGTTGTCTTGATATCTGTCATCAGATAGCTCAGGAACTCCTTTGCTTCCGCCCACAGATTACCGCTGAGTGTGGCAGGCACCTTGTAGGCGTTGCCGCGGTATGTCCTGTCGTAGGAGAGGACCTCATAGCTGCTCAGATGGATGGTGATCTCCTGAATATCCGTGTTGTCGATCAGGAACTTCGTATATCGCAGATAATCCGCGAAATTTCCCATATTATAATACAGATTATAATATTTAAGACCGGTGTACTTCGTGAGCAGTTCTGTATTCAGAGCACCTGCTTTCGATCCGCCCATGACAACAGCTTCAATGTCATCTTTGTGATCCAGGATGTATTTGGCTTTAATGGACCTGCCGTAATCATCTGTATAGCTGTACTGCAGTCCCTTCTCGTTCGTAAAGTAACCAAGCGGATTCGCGTGATAGTTCAGAGCCATGAAGCAGCCGATGCCGATGGCTGAAACAAGAAAGAACAGAAGTACCCAGTTTTTGCTTTTGATCGTGCCTTTCATTATTATCTTCCGCCTCCTTCTTAAAACTGGAAGTACAAAAACTGTACGACCTTATTCATCTGAATGATACAGAGGAAGAGAAGCCCGGCGGCATAAAGCATATTCCAGAAGGTTGGCCTGAATTTTTCAGACAGCGTTTTGGAATTCGGAAGGAACCAGCAGATGATGATGCCGATCACGACACGCAGACCGCTTGATTTATGCCAGTAAACAAAATGCCATATCGTTTTGAGCCAGGCGGAGAACGAAGCGCCCAGAGAGGCAAAATTAAACATGCCCCTGTATACATTCCAGGCGTCGGTAAAGGTTCCCGATACAAAGAGAACACGGGCCATGATCACACCTATAACAGTCAGCGGGAACGCGACCCAGAACGGGAAGCTGTACCCCTTGCGCTTCATCCATGAAGCAGCACAGACAAACAGACCGTTGACGATACCCCATACAACGAAGGTCCATCCTGCGCCGTGCCAGAAGCCGGATACGAAAAACGTGACCATGGTCGCAATATAATAGTTGCGCCATGCGACGCCGTGCTTATAAACGCTACGGAATATATAAGAACTCAGGAAACGGGAAAGGGTGATGTGCCATCTCCTCCAGTAATCCTGGAAGTTTCTTGCCTTGTAAGGAGAATCAAAATTCTGAGGAATGTGAACATTAAACATCCAGCCCAGGCCTATGGCCATATCCGCATATCCGGACAGATCAAAATAGTAAGATATCGTATACTCGATGGAGGAGAACCAGGTGACCAGCAGCTTCGGGTTTGCGGGGACGGCATTGAAAAAGTCCTGCGCGTTCGTGGTCATAGGATCCGCAAGAAGGATCTTTTTGGCGCATCCGATGGAGAACAGAAACAGCCCGAGCGCAATGTTGTCATAGTTGAGCTTCAGGTTTTCCGTGTTTTCAAACTG
>CADCOP010000015.1 GCA_902803065.1 uncultured Lachnospiraceae bacterium
GATTAAAAGTTCCGCTGGTCATATAACCGACTGGCGAGTATCCCATCCGCCCCAGGACGGTCATCCCGATCAGCAGGATGCCCATGATGTACCGCTCCCTGCGAAGTATGCCATAATATGCTCCGTCAGGAAGGAAAGCGGTCAGGACCCTTGAACCGTCCAGCGGGGGGATGGGCAGGAGGTTGAATACAGCCAGGCTCGTGTTGATATAAGCAGCATAGGTAAGCAGGCGCAGCGTCAGCTGCGCGTATTCTCCGGAGATGGGGGCATTGTGCCAAAGCAGCCGGATGAGCAGCAGAAACAGCGCTGCCATCAGCAGATTGGACAAAGGCCCGGCCAGGGCCGTCAGTGCGAAATCCTGTTTGCGGCGGCGGAAATTCCGGATGTTTACGGGGACGGGTTTTGCGTAGCCTACGCCGGCTAGAAGAATAAAAACAGTGCCCATATAGTCAAGATGCCGGAAGGGATTCAGCGTTATCCTGCCCGCGCGTCTTCCGGTCGGATCGCCGAGCCTGTCTGCCGTCCATGCGTGAGCACACTCATGGACCGGAAAGCAGACAAGAAGCACGAAGATCCTCGCGATCAGCATCATTCCATTCTCGTTATGTAAAAGATCTCTTATCATACTTCTCACCTTTTTTCTTGTGCAGCATCGCTGGAACTTACTGCCTGACATGGTACCGGATCAGGCAGATCATGCACGGCATGCACGTCATGTAACTGTATTATATCATACATATGTCTGACTTCCCGAATTGATTGCAGTAAATACCTGGGTTATAATGAATTGAAATCATTTATTTTCAAATGCAAAAGACTTGTATTGTACGGCAGAAACTATCTCAGAGAGGGGAGAAACGACATGAAAGACCTGATGAATTTTACCTGCTGTTTTAAGAAATGTGCTGCAGCATTTCTCGGCGCTGCGCTTATGCTCTCTGCTGCTGCAGCACCCGTGGGCGCTGCTGAGCCGGACCGGATCGATGAGATCCTGGATGGCATGACTCTGCAGGAGAAAGCAGCGCAGATGATCATTGCGGATTTTCGCACATGGAATGAGGATCCGCAGAATGAAGAATCGGAGGCCGTTCCTGTCACCGTTCTTCCTGAAGAGGTTGAGGAGGCGATTCGCAGGGATCATTTCGGAGGGATCATTCTGTTCGCCGAAAACTGCTCGGAAAATGAACCGCTGGTCCGTCTGGTCAGCCAGATGCAGATCGCCAATCTGGAAGGCGAGTGTGCCAATCCTGTTCCGCTGCTGATCGCCATCGACCAGGAGGGCGGAGCCGTGGCGCGCCTGGGGCAGGGATGCATCTGGCCCGGGAACATGGCTCTCACGGCAACGGTAGATCCAGAGAACGCGAAACTGGCGGCCCGCACCTTGGGCGGCGAGATTGCGGCGCTCGGAATCAATACGGACTTCGCGCCGGTCATGGATGTGAATAGTAACCCGCGCAATCCGATCATCGGCACACGTTCATTTTCCGATGATCCCCAGACGGTTTCGACATATGGCGTTTCCTTCGCGGAAGGACTGAAGGAAACCGGAACGATTACTGCGCTGAAGCATTTCCCGGGACACGGAGATGTTGCCACCGACAGTCACACCGGTTTCCCTGTGCAGGAGAAGACGTACGATGAACTGAAGGAATGCGAACTTGTCCCGTTCCAGGCTGCGATCGATGCCGGAGCGGACATGGTCATGACCGCACACATCCAGTATCCCAGCGTAGATTCGAGGACATATACATCCACTTCCACAGGAGAAGAGGTGTACTACCCGGCAACCCTCTCTGACAGGGTCCTGAAAGATATCCTCAGGGAAGATATGGGATTTGAGGGAGTCATCGTATCGGATGCATTGAATATGGCTGCCATTGCGGATAATTTCAAACCGGAAGATGTCACCCGCATGGCGCTGGAAGCTGGCATCGACATGTTCCTTATGCCGGTTCCCGTAACCGACAGCGAGACATTGAAAGCCCTCGATCAGTTTATCGCGGACATCTGTGCTCTTGTGGAAGATGGCAGCATCCCGGAAAGCCGTCTGGATGAATCCGTGCGCCGTATCCTGAAAATGAAGGAAGATCATGGCATCCTGGATCTTGAAACGAAAAACTTCGAACTGACAGATGAAGAGGTGCAGGAAGCCGCTGAGGCTGTGGGAAGCCCGGAAAACCATGAAGTGGAATGGCAGCTGACACAGCGGGCGGTCACTCTCGTCAAGAATGATAATGATGTTCTTCCAATCAAGGCAGAACCCGGCGAGCACATCCTTGTACTGTACACCGCAGGCAGCAGGATCGCAGCTGCTGAATACGCGCGTCTGCGTCTTGTGGAGGAAGGCCTGATCCCGGAAGATGTTGCCTTCGACGCTCTGGTCTGCAGCGCGGAGACAGCGGAAGATTGCGTGAAGGCTGTGGATGAAGCCGATGCCGTCATTATCGTTTCATCTATGTTCGGCCAGGCGGATCTGGACCCGGCGACAGAGGACGGCGCAGCATCCGCAGTCCTGGACGATGTGATCGGAACATCGCATGAACAGCAGAAGCCGGCCGTCGTGATCAGCTCTTACCTGCCCTACGACGCAGCGCGCTACACCGATGCAGATGCCATCCTCATTGCCTACGGCTCCCGCCCGATGCGCGAGCTTCCCGGTGAAAAGGTCAGCGTCTCCCCGAACATCCCCTGCGC
>CADCOP010000016.1 GCA_902803065.1 uncultured Lachnospiraceae bacterium
GGGGATTCCGCGATCGCCGGTTTCCTCGCGGGACTGCAGCGCTGCGGCATGCAGAGCGCTTCTCCTTGCCGGAATGCTGCCAGCGGACCGGCCGGCGGTTCGCCGCGCCGCGAGCACTACAGGCATGCCCTCCGTCTCTCCTGCGCCGCCGGCACTGCGACAGCATGCGCAAAATGGCTCTGCAGCGGGGAAGCTGCGGAGGATATGATCCGATGTGTGGATGTGTCCGAAGTCCGGCAATTTCGGACAGACTGATGGAAAGCATTGACTTGCCATAATGACTGCCGTGGTCTAAAATGAGACAGACCGGCCATCGCGCCGGCTGCAGAAACCACTTTCAAGACCCCATCTGAGTTGAAAGGATCTTTTTATAATTATGAAGCGTACCCGAAAACGGAACCCATTGGCATGGTTCTTCTATCTTATCATCTTTCTGTTAATTCTGATTCTCATTGAACTGGTCATTCTCTGTGTCACGATCGTCCGCAGAGGGAGTTCGCAGGGAGCGCAGATGTCACAGACTGTTCAGTCCGCTGACGCCGGACAGCACTCCAGCATGGCTTCGGCTGATGATCCGCAGCAGATGACCCAGACAGAAATTGCAGGGCAGGCCCCGCAGACAGAAACCGACCTTATGCAGACTGCCATCACGGAAGAGGCGACAGAGGCACAGACAGCAGCTCCGCAGGCAAATACGGATCTTCTGCTCATCCTTGTCAACGCGAGCCATCCACTGCCGGATAACTACACGGTTGACCTGGTACAGCTGGCGAACGGAAAGCAGATCGCTTCCCTGATCTATCCGGACCTGCAGCGCATGTTTGACGCTGCCCGCGCGCAGGGCATCTACCCGACCGTCACGGAAGGATACCGGACCCACGAAGACCAGATCGCCATGATGCAGAACTACATCAACCGCTACATCGCGGAGGGCTACTCCGAAAGCGACGCGCAGCAGATGGCCCTTGACTATGTGGCCGTGCCCGGAACCAGCGAGCACGAACTGGGCATAGCGGCAGACATCAACTCGCAGGACGGAAATACGGACTGGAACGTATACGCCTGGCTGAAGGATAACGCCCACAATTACGGATTTATCCTCCGTTATCCGGAAGGCAAAGAAGACATCACAGGCATTGATTACGAACCCTGGCACTATCGCTATGTAGGCGAAGAAGCAGCCCGGGAGATCTATGAACGGCAGATCACTCTTGAAGAGTATCTCATGCAGTAACACCCAGACATTCCGCTCTCCGATCTGGCACTCCTCTGGAACTGCTCGAAACCCTTTGTCTCCACCTGTATCGTCGGTGCGCAGAAGCGCGAGCGGATCGTGGAGAACGCCCGCTGCTTCGACCGCGAGATATCACCCGAAGATATGCAGCTTCTGGACGAAGCCGTCGAAAAAAAAGAGCCGATGAAAACGGCTCCTGAGTTAAAGTAAGGCGCCCCGGATTCCGGGACGCCTTATATTTTGTCAGCCGCGATGGGCTGTCATTTTTTCTTTCTGTAATCATTTTATCGCTGCTTTCGCAACGGGTGATCAGAAGATCTGTTTAAAGAAGCTGACAAGCTTTTCAACAAAACTGTCGTTTCTGTTTTCTGTGTCCTGGTCACAATAATCGATGCGCTCGAGAAGTTCCCACTCCGGTCTTACGCTTCTTGCTCTCATATGCTCATAATTAGCGATTCCTTCGATTGACATATCCTGCACCCCCTGCTACATTAGATTTATACCTTTTCCGTTTCTGAAAACAGCATACCACAGGCAGAAATAAAAACCATATACCCGGGAGTGAAATAGAAGGGGCTTTTTTCGTGCCGTGAGCACAAACAGGCGGAATGAAG
Source organism: uncultured Lachnospiraceae bacterium (assembly GCA_902803065.1). Lineage (GTDB taxonomy): Bacteria > Bacillota > Clostridia > Lachnospirales > Lachnospiraceae > Merdiplasma. The sequence goes on from CADCOP010000016.1 coordinate 1,849, forward strand.
GAAAACAGCTGATGCACCGGAGGATGAGACGATGGGTTTTACAATTGAGGACATGCTGACAGTCTCAAGGGACCGCTATAAAATGAAGATAGAAGCAGGCTCGGGCGGCTGGGCAAACTCCATCAGCTGGCTGATGATGCTGGAGGATATCACGATCACCCACAATTTCCGCGGCAAGGAGCTCGCGGTCACGACAGGACTCGGTTTCCAGAGTGAAGAAAAGCTGATGAAGCTGGCGGAACAGCTCGTTAAAACACACGCTTCCGGCCTGCTGATCAACACGGGAAAATACATCCTCAGCCTTCCGGAAAGCCTCTGTAAGTACTGCAATGAAAATGACCTTCCCCTTCTGACCGTTCCGTGGGATGTCATCCTGGCGGATATGATCAAGGATCTGAGCGTACGGATCTTCCTGCAGAGCGACACGGACGAACAGATATCCAACGCCCTGATCCATGCCATTGAGGACCCCCAGGCGCGGGAGATCTACAGCAAGCATCTTCTCCCCCACTTTGACGTGGACGGCACCTTTCAGATCATTCTTCTCTACGGAGAAGGTCTGGATACGATGGATACCGTTGAGCGGCGGCGCCTGAGCTACCGCATGCAGGTATATCTGTCAAACATCACGCACAACGCACATTTCTTCTACTATGACTCTTCGTTTGTCCTCATGGTGAATGATGTCGAGCCGGAATATGTGCGGGATGTGCTTGACCGCTTCTATCTCAACCTTCACAGACGTATGCCCGGAACGAAGATCGTGGTAGGCGTCAGTGACCTCGTCACGGATATCAGCCGCCTGCGGACCGCATACAGGCGGGCGCAGGAAGCTCTGCACATGGCGCTGGACTTCGGAAAAGACCGCCAGTACTTCGATCAGATGGGCATCTACCGGCTGCTGTACAGCATCTCCGACAGGGAACTGCTTCAGTCCTTCTGCGAGGATATGCTCCATCCGCTGCTCGAATATGACCGGGAACACGACGCCCTCTACCTTGAGACCCTGGAGCGGTACCTGAAAAATGACGGCAGCATACGCGCCGTTTCCGAGGAGATGTACACGCACCGCAACACCGTTCTTTACAGGATGAACAATATCCGGAACCTCCTGGGCGTCCAGCTCGATACCCAGGAAGAAAAGACCCGGTATCTGATGGCCTGTCTGATTCATCACATGTCCCTCAGGGATGTTTCAGAAGACTCAGCCCTCTGAGGTTGAATCGGATCGCATCCGGGCATTTTCCGGATGGTCATAAATACAGCCGCGGAAGCTGCTTAAGAATATGTCTAAGGATATTCTTGTGAATAAATTAAGGGTGTATTAAGGGACATACATATATAAAGGCATATAATCATAAGCATAAGAACATGTTTATATATCTGAAGATCACACTTTGAAAAGGAGGAAACCAGGATGAGGAAAAAAATGATCACCGGCATTATGCTGTGCGCGGCGCTGTCTGCATCCGCCGCTGCCTGCATGTTTGCTGAAAGTACCGAAAAACCCGACAGAGTTGAAGTACAGGAAA
>CADCOP010000017.1 GCA_902803065.1 uncultured Lachnospiraceae bacterium
AAAAAAGGCTGCCGCATCACGCGGCAGCCTCAATGCTGTACCTGAATTATTTAAGGGTAACCTTTGCTCCCTCAGCTTCAAGCTTAGCCTTAACATCCTCAGCCTCTTCCTTGGAGACCTGCTCCTTGACCATCTTCGGAGCTTCGTCAACCAGAGCCTTAGCTTCCTTCAGGCCAAGTCCGGTAAGTTCGCGGACAACCTTGATGACCTTAACCTTGTTCGGTCCGATATCGGTCAGCTCAACGTCAAACTCGGTCTTCTCTTCTGCTGCCTCAGCCGGGCCAGCTGCCTGAACAACAACACCTGCTGCTGCGGAAACACCGAATTCTTCCTCACATGCCTTTACCAGTTCGTTAAGCTCTAACACGGACAGTTCTTTGATAGCCGCGATAAATTCTTCTGTAGTAAGCTTTGCCATTTTTATTCCCTCCATTTTTTATTTTTGTAATTTTGAAATTGACCTTGATTATTCTGCAGCCGCTTCTGCGGGAGCAGCTTCGCCGTCCTTCTCTGCGATCTGCTTCAGGACGCGAGCAAAGTTTGTAACCGGAGACTGCATGCTGCCGAACAGTCTTGCAAGAAGTTCCTCTCTTGACGGAACGCTTGCCAGAGCCTGAAGGCCTGCTGCGTCATTGTAATTGCCTTCGATCACGCCTGCGATCATCTCGAGGGCCGGATACTGTTTTGCATACTTGGCAATGATTCTTGCCGGAGCGGTCGCATCGTTATCGGAAACGCAAAGTGCGTTGGTTCCGTTCAGATCCTTGGCCAGCTGCTCAAAATCAGTACCTGCGAAAGCACGGTTCATAAGGGTATTCTTGTAGACCTTGTACTTGATGCCTGCTTCTCTGAGCTCTTTTCTCATGATCGTGTCCTGCTCAACAGTCAGTCCACTGTAATTCACAAGAAGAACAGCAGCGGCATCTTTGACACAAGCTGAAATCTCATCTACAATCGGTTGTTTCAGTTCTGTCTTTGCCATGAAATGGTACACCTCCTTATTTATTTTGGTCCGCCGTCGGCTGGAGGCCGTTCCTGTACATAAGCCGGACGGCTTTTACAGGTCAGTAGAAAAATAACGGCCCTGCTGATAGACAGCAGGGCCTGTAATCATCCTCAATTACACAGTCCTCGGCAGGTGTGTTCCCACGTTACGCCTTTCGGCACCTGCTGTCTTCGGCAGCGTTCTTATCATTTTTAGCATAAAGCTCCCCGGATGTCAAGAGCAATTTAAAAAAGATCACTCCAGCGCGCCTTTGATCCCTGCCAGGAATTCATCATACTCCTCGAACGCCGGCAGATCAGGATTATCGGCTTTGATCTTGTCCGTGCTCCGGAAAAGAAAGCCTGCTTTACTTGCGCGGATCATTCCGAGGTCATTGAAGCTGTCGCCGGCGGCGATAGTCTCAAAGCCAACGGACTGCAGCGCCTTGACGGTCGAGAGCTTGGAATTTTCGGTCCGCATACGGTAGCCTGTGATCTCTCCGTTTTCCGCCACCTCCAGCGTATTGCAGAACAAGGTCGGCCAGCCCAGCTTTTTCATAAGCGGGCTTGCAAACTGCGTAAAGGTATCGCTGATGATGATCACCTGGGTGATGCTCCTCAGCTCGTCCAGAAATTCCTTCGCACCGGGAAGCGGATCGATCTTCGCGATCGTATCCTGGATCTCCTTAAGTCCCAGTCCGTGTTCCTTCAGGATTCCCAGACGCCACTTCATCAGTTTGTTATAATCCGGCTCATCTCTGGTCGTACGTCTCAGCTCCGGAATTCCGCTCGCCTCCGAAAAGGCGATCCATATTTCCGGTACCAGCACGCCTTCAAGATCCAGACATACAATATTCAGCGAACTCATCAAAAACTCCTCCGTTCTGTTAGTTATTTCTGTTCCGTGATCACGCGCACCGCCGGTGCCTTCACGCCGGCCTTGCCCATTTCCTCCGTGATCTTCTGCATCAGTTCAAAATACACATCCCAATAAGAAGCGTTTTCCGTCCAGGCGCGGACCGTGAACTCCATGGATTCGTTGGTTCCGCCCGAAAGCTGTGCAAACGGAGCCGGGTCCTTCATGACCTTCTTCGTGGATTTCATGACGTCCAGCATGATCTTGCGGATCTTTTCGACGTTTTCTCCCTTGGCACAGCTGAAAACGATGTCCACGCGGCGGGTCGGCTCGGACGAACAGTTGGTCACGTTGGCATTCATCAGACTGCCGTTGGGAATCGTAACCTTCTTGTTGTCAAGCGTAAGCAGCACCGTGTAGAACAGTGATATATCCTTGACAATGCCCTCTTCGCCTGCGGTGATCACATAATCCCCGACGTTGAAGGGACGCATGATCATGATCATGATGCCGCCGGCAAGATTTCCCAGTGCTCCCTGCAGAGCCATGCCTACCGCAACGCCTGCGGACGCCAGCACCGTGACGACCGAAGCCATCGGAACGCCCAGAACATTGATGATGGAGATCACCAGGACCACATAAAGCGCCGCTTTGATGAAATTGAGAATAAAGCTGCGGACCGTCGCGTCCATTTTAGCGAGAGCCTTGCTGCTGTTCAGGATCTTTAAAACCTTACCGATCACGATGCGTCCGATCACGAAGATCAGAAGTGCCAGAATGATCTTGCTGCCTGCCGAGACGGCGATGTCTACGACTTTGTTCAGAAACTCCTCCATACCTTCTCCTCCTTTTCACTGTCTGATGTGTCTGCCTCTGCGCTCCTTCTATATCATATTCAGACCGGCGTCCCCGAAAAGCTGCGGCTCTGGGAATACAGGCTGAACGGTTACCCCTTTAAAAAGATTTCCAGTCCGATAAAGCAAAGGATCAGTCCGCCGGCAAGGGAGGCCTTGTCGGAGAATCTTCCGCCTATCCTTCTGCCGAACAGTAGTCCGGCCATACAGATGGCAAGCGTCACCACCGCAATGATCAGGCCGCAGGCCAGTGCCTTCCCGGCCCCGTAGCCGGCGATGGTGAATCCGACAGAAAGTGCGTCGATCGATGTCGCAACGCCCTGCAGCATCAGCGTGGTGAACAAAAGCCGTTCTGCCGGCAGGTCATTCTCTGTGCCGGCAGCAGCATTTTTTCGGAAGCTTTCCACGATCATCTTTCCGCCGATAAAAAGGAGCAGGAACAAAGAGATCCACGGGGTCAGCTTTCGGAAAGCCTCGAACCTTAAGGCCGCGCTTCTTACAAAAAACCAGCCCGCCACGGGCATTGCGAACTGGAAGGCCGCATAGGTTCCGGCGATCCCCAGCATTCTTTTCCGTGACATAAACGGTTCTCTCAGCCCATCGGCGATGGATACCGAAAACGCATCCATTGCGAGCGCACACCCAAGAAGGATGCTGTTAAAAACAAAAACCAGAATTTCCATAAATCAGATTCCGACCGCCCCTTCTGTCGTCTCGGCAGTTTCCGCCTCCGGACTTTCGCTCTCTTCTGTTCCGATCTCCTTGTACATGGCAACAAACTCCTCCAGGCAGAGATCGTGGCTCATGATGTACTCCGCAGCC
>CADCOP010000018.1 GCA_902803065.1 uncultured Lachnospiraceae bacterium
AACTACGACAAACGATTTTGGGCATAAGAAAACCCCGGAAATGGCGTATTTCCGGGGTTTTTCGCGTGTTTGTTGGTCCCGATTATCTCTTCGAGAACTGAGGTGCTCTACGAGCCGCTTTGAGGCCGTACTTCTTACGCTCTTTCATACGCGGATCTCTTACGAGGAATCCTGCGGACTTAAGAGTCGGTCTGTAATCAGCGTCTGCTTTCAGAAGCGCTCTTGCAATACCGTGACGGATAGCGCCGGCCTGGCCTGTTGTGCCGCCGCCGCGAACGTTTACAAGTACATCGAACTTATCGGTGTTCTCAGTAGCAACAAGCGGCTGACGAACGATAACCTTCAGTGTCTCCAGTCCGAAATACTCATCGATATCTCTTTTATTGATCGTGATCTTACCGGTTCCCGGCATAATGTATACGCGGGCAATAGATTTTTTTCTTCTTCCGGTTCCGTAGTATTTTTCTGTAGCCATAGTATCTCCCTCCCTCTTAGAATGTCAGTTCTTCCGGCTTCTGAGCCTGCTGCTTGTGCTCAGGTCCTGCATAAACAAAGAGCTTTTTGTACATCTGTCTTCCGAGAGGTCCTTTGGGAAGCATTCCCTTAACAGCCATCTCGACAACTGTTTCGGGCTTCTTTGCGAGCATTGTGCGAAGAGTTGTCTCCTTCATGCCGCCCACAAATCTGGAGTGACGATAGTAGATCTTCTGATCCAGCTTCTTACCTGTAACTTCTACTTTTGCAGCGTTAACGATGATCACATAATCACCTGTGTCCAGATGCGGTGTGAAGATCGGTTTGTTTTTTCCTCTTAAGATCTTGGCAACTTCAGATGCAAGGCGTCCAAGGGTCTTGCCTTCTGCATCAACAACATACCATTTTCTGTCAACCTTAGCCGGATTTGGCATAAATGTATTCATGGCGGTTCCTCCTTAATGTCTCATTCTACCGATACGTGCGGGGCTGGCAGAGGCTTATTTCCGTCCTCCCTGCGAAACTATGATCAAATGTCCTGCCGGGGCTTATGGCCAGACATTTACATACATATGTCAGATCTTCACGCAAAAGAGCGCAAAAATCAGGCGGCATGAAGCCACACTTGGACATTATAATATAAGTTCAAATGCCTGTCAATCACTGTTTTTACACGAATCTCTGCCTGCGTACCCGTTCGATCAGCTCAGCATTATCTCTTGAGTTCACAAACATGTTCAGGATGCTCTCGACGGCTTCTTCTCCCTTCATTCCATTAAGCGCGCGGCGCATGATGTAAACGGCTTCAGCCTCAGCTCTGTCCAGAAGCAGGTCTTCTCTTCTCGTTCCTGATTTCTGGATATCGATGGCCGGGAATACGCGGCGCTCTGAAAGCTTGCGGTCAAGCACGAGCTCCATGTTGCCGGTTCCCTTGAATTCCTCGTATACAACGTCGTCCATTTTGCTTCCGGTATCCACCAGAGCTGTGGCAAGGATCGTAAGGCTTCCGCCCTCTCTCATGTTTCTGGCTGCTCCGAAGAAGCGCTTGGGCATGTTCAGTGATGACGGATCAAGACCTCCGGAGAGAGTCCTGCCGCTGGGCTGTATGGTTACATTGGACGCTCTGGCCAGGCGCGTGATCGAATCGAGAAGTATCGTTACGTTTTCACCGTATTCAACCAGACGCTTTGCCCTTGCTATTCCCATCTCAGCCACCTTGATGTGATGCTCAGGCTGCTCATCGAATGTCGAAGCAAGGACCTCCACGCGCTCTCCCACGATTGCTTCACGGATATCTGTCACTTCCTCAGGGCGCTCATCGATCAGCATGATCATGATGTGCATCATGGGATCATTGACAAGTATCGATCTTGCGATATCCTTCAGCAGCGTTGTCTTTCCTGCCTTGGGCGGAGATACGATCATTCCTCTCTGTCCTCTTCCGATCGGAGAGATCAGATCGACAATGCGCATGGCGATCTCGCGGCCACCGCGCTCCATTCGTATCCTGTGATCCGGGAAGATGGGCGTCATGTCCTCAAAGCTTCTTCTGCGGGCTGCCTGTTCCGGCGGCATTCCGTTGACGGCCTGCACAAACAGGAGAGCACTGAATTTTTCCTGCTGAGCCCGGATCCTCGTGTTGCCTGATACAAAATCACCTGTTTTCAGGCCGAATTTACGGATCTGTGAAGGAGCCACATAAATATCATTTTCACCAGGCATGTAATTATCGCTGCGGAGGAACCCGTATCCTTCCGCAAGTACCTCCAGGATACCGCTGACCCTGTTGCCGCTGTCAAGGGATGACAGCTCCATGGGCGGCTTTTCATACTGAGGTGTCTCGGACTGCCCGCGTGTATCCTGCTGCTCTTCCTGGCGGGCATACGTTCTGCGGTCAGCCTGCTGTTCTTCGGAGCGGCTGTACTGCCTGCGCTCCGCCGGCTGTTCCTCAGGGCGGCTGTACTGTCTGCGCTCCGCCGGCTGTTCCTCAAGGCGGCTGTACTGTCTGCGCTCCGCCGGCTGTTCTTCAGGGCGGCTGTACTGCCTCCGCTCTGCCGGCTGTTCCTCGGAACGGCTGTACTGCCTGCGCTCTTCCTGCTGGCGGTCGTTTCTTCCTGTCCTCATCGGTTCTCCCTGGCTTCCGGCAGAGCGGACTCCTTCAGATGGCTGCATTCTGCGGGCCTGTGATCCCTGATTTCTTCTGGCGTCTGCGGCAGGCTGCCTTCTGCCTTCGGTATTCTGCGTCTGCCTGCGTCCGCCTTCTGCCTGATTTCTGTTCTGATTCTGCCCCTGGCTCTGATTCTGGTTCTGGCCTGCGCGGCGCGCATTGCTGCCCTGCCTGAGTCTGCCACGCTCGCCTGCCGGCCGCGTTTCATCATCCGCGGCTGCTGTTTCTTCTGCAGCTGCTCTTGCGGCTGCTGTTTCTGAAGCTGCTTTTGCGGCTGACTTTGCCGCTTCCTCATTCTTCCGGTCTTCTTCATCCTGTGCGAGCATGGCCTCGATCAGCTCCGCCTTGCGCATGGAAGATATATGCTTCATATTCCTTGCTTTTGCAAGGTCGCGAAGCACAGTCAAAGATAGAGATTCGTATTTTTCACGCATAAACACCTCTCTGTGACATACCGCATTCAGTTTCAGGGATCATGCAGTACTCACCTTCTATGAATCTGTCTTAATTTCTGTATGAATTTTAATAGTGTATATTGAATTTTGCCGTGAATTCCGGTCACAAGATCCTGACATCGCTGCAGCGGCCATTTCTGGCCGGACAGAAAACAATGTCATCTGAAAGACTTGTATTCGGCAGTCCTTCCGGGAGCACTGCCTTTCTCGTAGATTAGCACACTTTTTATAAAAAGAAAAGACTTTTCAGTACCATATCCATTGCAAACGCCGGAAAAATAAGGTATTCTCTTCCCATGAATCTGTCCGGGTCATTCCGGGTCATTTCTTTGCCCGCTCATGACCCTTATCATTAAAGGAGATGATGTTTTGTCTACCGCAGACATAACCGATATATCAGTACTGCTGCTTCTGCTTCTTCTCTCCGCCTTTTTTTCTTCGGCTGAGACAGCTATGACGACTGCGAGCAAGATCCGCATGCGGTCTCTCGCTGATGAGGGAAACAAAAGCGCCCAGACGATGCTGAAGATCATGGAACAGCCGCAGAAGATGCTCAGCGCGATTCTGATCGGCAATAACCTCGTGAATATTTCAGCCTCCTCCCTTGCGACTTCACTGACCATGCGCATCTTCGGAAACCGTGCCGTTGCTGTGTCAACGGGCCTTCTGACGCTGGTCGTTCTGATCTTCGGAGAGATCACGCCCAAGACCATGGCGGCGCTGAATGCGGAAAAGCTGTCTCTTTCCTACAGCGGCGTCATCTGGACTCTGATGCGCCTGATGACCCCGGTCATCATCGTAGTCGATTATCTCTCCGGTCTGGTCCTTCGTCTGTTTAAATCGAACACCTACGAACAGGCGAATACGATCACCGAGAAGGACCTGCGGACTATGGTGGATGCGGGGCACGAGGACGGGGCGCTCGAAAACACTGAACACAAAATGATATCAAATGTGTTCGACTTCGGAGTCTCTCTCGCAAGAGACATCATGGTTCCCCGGTCTGAGATGATCTGCATAAACAGTACGGACAGCTATCAGGCTGTCCGGGAAGTCTTCAGGGAAGAGAAGCTGACAAGGCTCCCCGTCTGCGGTGAGAACAGGGATGATATCGTTGGTATTGTTAATATCAAGGATTTCATGTTCTATGAAGATACGGAGCATTTCCGTCCTGCGGACATCATGTATGAGCCTTACTTTACATTTGAGTACAAAAAGACCTCAGAACTTATGTCTGAAATGCGGACTCATTCCATTTCGCTCGCCATCGTTCTCGATGAATACGGCAGCGTTGCCGGGATGATCACATTTGAGGATCTTCTTGAGGAACTGGTTGGCGAGATCCGGGATGAATTTGATGAGGCCGAGGAGGATCTGATCAAAAAAACAGCCCCCGGTGAATACATGATCGAGGGCTCTGTAAAACTGGATGATGTAAATGAAGCGCTGGGGACCCGTCTGTCCTCCGATGATTACGATTCCATCGCGGGCTTTATCATCGGTTCTCTGGACCACCTGCCAGCCATCGGAGAAACCGTCGTGACGGAGGATGGCTGCATCCTGACCGTTGCTGAGATCGATCGCAACCGAATTGCCAGGGTCCGGCTTGTTCTTCCTTCAGACTTCCCCGGCAAGCCGGATGATGTCTCTGATCTCTGAAGCAGGCATCTCAAGGAAGGCCGAAAGCTCTTCCACTGAGACCGGATGTCCCAGCTCCTCTTCGAGCTGCTCCGCAGCGGCATGGATCCTTGCCACCTTCTGTGATACCGTTTCATCGCTCTTCCTGTCCGCCGTCATATCCTCTGCTGCTTTCCGAAGGGATGCGGATATTTCATTGACAAGCTTCACCTGGTAGCCTGAAAGACTCTCTTCAGGCTCCAGGTTTTCAAGCGCGATGAGCAGCGCCATGTTTCCTTCCTGGATCAGGTCCTCTGCTGCCACTTCTGAATCCTCACACTCCGCGGCAAGGTCTATGACCATTCCGAGGTAGGCGCATGCCAGTTCTCTGCGCGCCTGCGCGTCTCCCCGGGCTGCCCTGTCAAACAGATGCTTTTCTTCCTCCGGTTCAAGATCCGGCAGTGCATTGATATCCCGCAGATACAGTCCCATCAGATCTTCTTCATCATCGTCCTCAGTGCTGTCCGAAGATGTGTCCTTTTCTCCCATCCTGCTGCCTCTGCTTAAAGCAGCATCTGCCGGAACCGTCTTCTTTGCGGGAGCCGTTCCCTGAACGCGTATTCCCTGCCCTCTCAGGTAATCATAGATCAGTTCCATCTGTTCAGGGGAAAGCTGAGCGCTGGCGAAAAACAGATCGATATCTTTCTTTGTGAGACTTCCGCCGGATCTTTCCGCGAGCTCTTTTACTTCTGACAGCAGTTCCCTGAATATGATCGTATTATCTTTCATTTCCTAATCCTTAAGCTCCTTGATGGCTCGGTTCAGCTGCTCTTCCTCATCATCTACAACGATGTCAGGTTCAATTCCCTTCCCGTGAATATCCTGTCCGCCGCCTGTCAGATATTTTTCCGTCGTCAGTTTAAAGGCCGATCCGTCGCTGTACATATACGTTCTCTGTACGATTCCTTTTCCGAATGTCTTCTGTCCTATGATGACAGCCGCGCCATAATCCTGAAGCGCGCCGGCCATGACCTCAGAAGCACTGGCGCTGTCCCCATTGACAAGCACTGCCAGGGGCACCTGCGTGATCTGACCTTCCTCGGAATAGAATTTGTTTCCGTTTCCGTTTCTGTCTTCTGTATAAACAAGCAGGCATTCCGGCAGCAGATCATCCAGAATCGCGCAGACTGAATCGAGCAGGCCGCCCGGATTATCCCTGACGTCCAGGATCAGGCGCTGCATGCCCTGGTCCGTAAGATCTGCGACGGCATTCTCAAACTGTTCAACTGTAACCGTGTCAAATTCCGGTATTTTTATGTAACCCGTATCATTTTCAAGCATTTCAAAGGTGACCGGAGCCGTTGCAATCATGTCCTGCTCCATGGTAAACTCCATCTTTTCCTCTCCGCGCTGTACGACCAGGGTCACACTCTCCAGGTCGGGAGTGATCATATCCGCGGCTTCGATGTATGTTTTGCCGCTGACATCCTCCCCACCGATCTCAAGTATCAGGTCATCAGCCATCAACCCTGCCTTTTCCGCAGGACTGCCCGGATACACGCTGAGGATCACCGGATAAGAACCCTCTTCACCCGGTCCTATTGTAATGCCTATCCCTTTATACTGCCCGGCCGAGGACTTGTCAATCTCTTCCATATCTTTGGCGGAATAATACGCGGCATACGGGTCTCCCAGTCCGGACATGATTCCCGTAAACAGGTATGTTTCCATTTCATCAGCGTTCACATCATACAGATATTTCTCATCGATCAGCTTTTTGATCTCACGGATCTTGTTTCTTGTCCGCATGGAGAGCAGGACGGATGTTCCGGATGCTTTTTTAGAACCGAAGGTCCCGAAACTGAACAGAAGAAAAGCAAGTATGCAGATGCCCCCGATCAGCAGTCCGCAAAGGATCCCCTTCCGGAATTCAACCTGGCGGATCCTCCTGATATTCTTTCTGTCCCTGTCATCATAATAATATATGTCCTCATCGGACAGGTCATCTTCAGGCAGCGGAATATTGTTTCTGTTATCGTCTGTCATTTTATCATTCATAGTCGTTTCCCCGCAGGCATCATCTGCCATTACAAACGTGTGCGCAACCTCACGGAACGTTTATTCTTCACCGCGGGTCAGGACTGCGCGCGGAAGAACAAAAGGGGCTGCCGCAGAAAAATCCCTGCGGCAGCCCGGCCTGCTATGCCATTTCTGATCAGTATTCCTGTTCTTCCATATATTTCATATACTTGACGACCATAAGTGCGATCTTGAACGTGATCGCGTCCTCAAACACGCGCAGATCCAGTCCGGTGGATTTCTGCAGCTTATCGAGACGGTAGACAAGCGTATTTCTGTGGATATACAGCTGACGCGATGTTTCTGATACATTCAGGTTGTTGTCGAAGAACTTGTTGATCGTCGTCAGAGTCTCCTCATCGAATTCATCCGGAGACTTGTTTTCAAAGATCTCCTTTATGAACATTTTACACAGCGGAATGGGGAGCTGATAGATCAGCCGGCCGATGCCGAGCGAGCTGTACGCAATGACCTTGCTGTCTCCGAAGAAGATCTTTCCTACATTCAGCGCCATTCTGGCTTCCTTATAGGAACGTGAGACATCCTTGATCTCATTGACGATCGTACCGTAAGCAATCAGAGCGCCCTGCTTTTTGTCTTCAGGAAGCACACTCAGGATCATCTTCGCCGTCTCATCCATTTCGGGATAACCTTCGTTATCGTCAAGTTCCTTGACCACGATAATGCTTCTCTCATCCACGGCTGTAATAAAATCGCCGTTCTTTCCACTGAACAGTCCGCGTACAAGCTCCAGGCAGCTGCTCTCCTTCTCATGGGTAACTTCCATGATAAATACAGCGCGCCGTGCGTCTGCTTCCACGTGGAGCTTCTTCGCGCGGTTGTAGATATCAACAAGCAGCAGGTTGTCAAGAAGGAGATTCTTGATGAAATTATCCTTGTCAAAGCGCTCGCGGTAAGCCACAAGGAGTCCCTGCAGCTGGAACGCAGCCATCTTGCTCACCATATATACATCGTCGGTGTTGCCGTTGGCGATCAGAATATACTCAAGCTGATTTTCATCAAGTACTTTAAAAAACTGATATCCTGAAATAACCTGGCTGTCCGCCGGTGAGTTCACAAAACTGAGTACGGATTCCCGAAAATGATCAGCTCCGTCAAATGTTGAAGCCAGCAGGATTCCTTCGGTATCCATCACACACAGATCAACTCTGCTGATTGCTTTCAGTCCGTCAAGTGTGGACTGCAACACCTGATTTGAAATCACAGTTCTTTCCTCCTTTATGAATCTTGCCCACTGGCATTATTGTAATATAGATTTTAGCAAAAATCAATCTGAATTGTGAAATTTGCACTACCAAAAATGCATACTTCAAAAAAAGGCACAGTAATGTCAAAAAAACTGTCTTCAAAATTGTTGATTATTTAACTTTCCAATGAATAACCTGCTGCTTTTCGTTGTTCACAGTTTGTTTACAATAAGTTTACACATCATTCAAATATAGGATTTTCTTTCTTCATTTTTGTATAATATTATCTAAGTGTATAAAGAGTATCACACTACTCCTTTTCAACTTTTTCATAATATATCAGGTGGTTTCTCCGACCACCTGATATCCTCCCCTTTACAGGTTTTTCCATTTAGGTGGTGAGTTCTCCCTCACCACCTATCTGCATGCAAAAGACGGAAGGGTGGGGTGTGGTTTCTTTATATATTAAAAGAACGCTGCAGGTTGCATGTCACACATGCTCCGCTGCAGCGTTTATTTTTTCACCGCGCAATATCCGTACTTTCAATCCGGTATACGCGCACAAGACTCACAGGTACGTTTTACCTTACACTTCAAAAATCAGGTCTCCGTAGGAAGGCATCGGCCAGATCTCCTTGTCTACGATCTGTTCCAGCTCATCCACAGGCTTTCTGAGCCCTTCCATTGCGGGAACCACACTGTCATGGAAAAACAGGGCTTTCTCTCTTCCCTCTGCCATTGCTGTTCCCTTACCTTCCGCCTCTTTCAGGTTTTCCAGTGCATCTCTGCTCTCAACAAGGAGCTTCGAGCAGCGCTCAAGCATCTCGGACTGTACGGAAGCCTCGCATCCGGCCCCGCGGACCGCAACGACCGTATCCGCCAGTTCCTTCGTATAACGGATGACTGCCGGTATGATCTGTTTTCCGGCCATGTCAATCATGGTCCGGGCTTCAATATTAATGATCTTTGAATAGTTTTCGTATTTGATCTCTTCTCTGGACCTGAGCTCCGTCTCGCTGAATACGCCGAAACGCTCATACATCCGGATCGTTTTCTCCGTCGTGAGCGAAGGGATAGCTTCAACCATGGAATGAAGGTTCGGAAGGCCTCTGCGCTGCGCTTCTTTTACCCATTCCTCCGAATAGCCGTTCCCGTTGAAAATGATCCTCTGGTGTGCCGTAAGATATTCCTTGATCAGGTCATGGACTTCCCGGTTGAAATCTTCTGCCTGCTCCAGCCGGTCGCAGGCATCCGCAAATGCCTCCGCTGTGATCGTGTTAAGCACGATATTCGCGGACGCGATCGAATCCCCGGAACCCACCATACGGAATTCAAATTTGTTTCCCGTAAAGGCGAACGGAGATGTGCGGTTGCGGTCGGTAGCATCCTTCATGAAATCCGGAAGCGTATCAACACCTGTCTTCAGGAGCTCACCGTGAATGCTGCTGGTGGCATTTCCCGTAGAGACCAGCTGTGTTACAACATCCTGCAACTGCTCGCCGAGGAATACCGAAATAATAGCTGGCGGCGCTTCATCCGCTCCGAGTCTCTGGTCGTTCCCGGGATCGGCTGCCGATTCGCGCAGGATGTCTGCATGTTCGTCCACCGCCTTCAGAATGCAGGCGAGAACAACGATAAACTGCAGGTTCTCATGCGGCGTTTTACCAGGATCGAGCATATTGATGCCTGTATCCGTCACCAGGGACCAGTTATTGTGTTTGCCCGATCCGTTGACTCCCGCGAAGGGTTTCTCATGCAGGATGCACTTGAGCCCGTGGTAATGTGCTACACGCTTGAGCGTCTGCATAATGATCTGGTTGTGATCAACAGCAACGTTTGCGTGCTCATAGATCGGTGCCAGTTCATGCTGCGCCGGAGCCACCTCATTATGCTGTGTCTTGGCGGAGACCCCCATTTTCCAGAGTTCCTCGTTGACCTGGCGCATAAAAGCAGCTATTCTCTGACGGATCGTCCCGAAATAATGGTCGTCCATCTCCTGCCCCTTCGGAGGCATGGCTCCAAAGAGTGTCCGACCGGTGTAGATCAGGTCCTTCCTCTGTCTGAACTTGGCAGCGTCAACAATAAAATATTCCTGCTCGGCGCCTACGCACGGCACGACCTTATGGGCTGTCGTATTTCCGAACAGGCGAAGCAGACGGACGGCCTGCCTGTCGACGGCCTGCATGGAGCGCAGCAAAGGCGTTTTCAGGTCGAGTGCCTCTCCGGTATAGGAGCAGAAGGCAGTCGGTATGCACAGCAGCGCGCCGCAGGCGTCTTTTCTTACAAACGCGGGGGAAGTGCAGTCCCAGGCTGTATATCCCCTCGCTTCAAATGTAGCGCGGAGTCCTCCCGACGGAAATGAGGAAGCGTCCGGTTCTCCCTTGATCAGCTCCTTGCCGGAGAATTCCATGAGGATCGTTCCGTCCGGCCGGGTCGGCGTAATAAAGGAATCATGCTTTTCGGCCGTCACTCCGGTCAGCGGCTGGAACCAGTGGGTATAATGCGTCGCGCCTTTCTCAATGGCCCACTCTTTCATGGCTTCTGCCACGACTTCAGCAACCATCGGGCTCAGTTCTTTACCCTCATCGATCGTTTTCCGAAGTTCTTTGTATATCTTTTTCGGAAGGCGTTCCTGCATCACTTTATCGCTGAACACGTTCTCTCCAAAGATATCTGCCACATTAAAATATTCACTCATATACGCCAAATCCTTTCATACTGCCTGCGGCACATCTTCCGTTGAACGCGATTATCATAACACAAAGTTTACGTTGTGCAAAGAAAAGATTCTGCTGCGGACGTCTTTGTGGCTCCGGACGCCCTCGAGGCTGCCTGTTTCGTGAGCTGGCTCGGACCACTCCGCTGAGCTAACGGCTAACGAAACAGGCAGCCTCGAGGGCTGTGTATACTACCGGATAGTTGTCTTAGGATTCTGTATGACGCCGCATAATGGTATCCGGTTTCTGTATGGTGCTGGAGAATAAAATTGGGGGCTGCCCAAAAGGCAGCCCCGGTTTATCTGAACCAGATGAAATCGCAGAAAAAGATAAAGAGGAAGAAGACTATGCCGAAGATGGCAGCGACGAAGAGACCGGCTTTGATGGCGGCCCAGCGGTACATCCGCATCTGTTCCGGGGTCAGGTCTGAGCCTGGTCCGGATGTTTTTCCCGGGAGGATGTCCGCGCGGCGTTCTCTGTACCATGGCATTCCTTCCACGTTCATATCAGCGATCGTTCTTCCGTCGTCTTCCTCTTCGGGTCGATTTTTTTCTTTTCCAAGCATGACTTTTTTCCTCATGTACTGCGCAGCTGACAGGGTATGTCAGCTGCGGATGTGAGGCTTTGCCTCAGCGCTTTTTCTCTGCGGATTTAGCTTTCTGCATTACTTCCTCTGCCTGCGCTTCTTCGTTGGCATCATTGTACAGGTGGCAGGCGCAGAAATGACCCGGCTCTACTTCCTTCCACTTCGGAGGCGCGTATTTGCAGATCTCCTTGCAGTGGTCGCATCTTGTATTGAATTTGCATCCCTTCGGCGGGTTGGCCGGGCTCGGAATGCTTCCTTTCAGAATGATGCGGTTCAGCTTCACATCCGGATCCGGGATCGGGATCGCTGAAAACAGGGCTTTGGTGTACGGATTGAGAGGATTTTTGAATATCTTCTCCGTCTCCGCGTACTCGACCATGTTTCCGAGATACATAACGCCGACCGTATCCGAAATATGTTCGACTACGGACAGGTCATGTGAGATAAACAGGTATGTCAGTCCGAAATCCTTCTGCAGCTGCCGGAGCAGATTGATGATCTGGGCCTGGATCGACACATCCAGAGCAGATACCGGCTCATCGCAGACGATGAACTCCGGCGCCAGGGCCAGGGCTCTGGCGATACAGATT
>CADCOP010000019.1 GCA_902803065.1 uncultured Lachnospiraceae bacterium
ATCTACATGGAACATGTCCTCGGAGTCCATGAGCCGAAGGTCGGCATTGTCAATATCGGGGCTGAAGAGGAGAAGGGAAATGCCCTTGTCAAGGAAACATTTCCGCTGCTCAGGGAATGCCCGGACATCAATTTTACCGGCAGCTGTGAGGCAAGAGACATTCCCGCGGGAGCATGCGACGTGATCGTGGCCGAGGGGTTTGCCGGCAACATCATTCTCAAGATGTATGAAGGATCCGCAAAAACACTACTCAAGGCGATCAAGGCTGCTCTTATGTCTACCTTGCGCTCAAAGATCGGGGCTGTTCTCATCAAGCCGGCACTTAAGTCCGTCCTTAAGAAGTATAACGCAGACCAGTACGGCGGGGCTCCCATGCTTGGGCTCAGGGGACTCGTGGTCAAGGCTCATGGCAACGCGAAAGCGGATGTGATCAGGATCTGTATCGATCAGTGCGTGAAATTCAATGAACAGAAGATCGGCGAGAAGATCCTTGAAAAGTTTTCCGCAGGGAATCCGGAAGAAGGAGACCCGTCGTAAGACCGGCATCGCAGGGTGCCCATTAAAAACTGCTGCCGGACAATGGATGGCCGCAGTGACACATAAAGGAGAAATAGAGGAATGGAATTCGAAAAAATACAGCAGATCATAGCAGATGTTCTTAATGTGGACCTGGATGAGATCACTCCGGAAACAACATTTGTAGATGATCTCGGCGCTGATTCTCTGGACATTTTCCAGATCATTATCGGCATCGAGGATGAATTCAACATTGAGATCCCGCAGGAAGAGGCTGAGAAGATCGTTACTGTGGGTGACGCTGCAGAAGCAATCAAGTATGCGCTGAGCTGAAGGACCGCGCGTACGGATGTATGACTGAATATTTTGTTCCGAATGACAGGGCTGTTGCGTCAGGGCGGCAGCCCTGTGCTTTTACTGAGAAAGATACAGAGGTTAAATGTATGGAAGATAAACTGCAGAAGCTGCAGGATACGATCGGTTACAGGTTTACCGATCCGAAGAAACTGAAACAGGCACTCAGCCACAGCTCCTTTGTAAATGAGCACAGGAGAACGGACCTGAAGGACAATGAAAGGCTGGAATTTCTCGGAGACGCTGTTCTTGAACTTGTGAGCAGTGATTTTCTTTTCAGGGAGTATCCGGACATGCCCGAAGGAGATATGACGAAACTGAGAGCCAGCCTTGTGTGTGAACCGACGCTTGCCATGTGCGCGCGAGAGTTTGACCTTCCGGATTACCTGCTGCTCGGGCGGGGAGAGGAACATACGGGAGGACGGGGAAGAGACTCCATCGTTTCGGACGCTCTGGAAGCGCTGATCGGGGCGATCTATCTGGATGGTGGTTTTGCTGATGCAAAAGAGTTTATTCACAGGTATGTCCTGACAGACATTGAACATAAGAAACTCTTTTATGACAGCAAGACGATCCTGCAGGAAGTGGTCCAGGCAGGCGGAAAGAGTACCCAGATCCAGTATGTGCTGACCGGTGAAGAAGGGCCGGATCACGCAAAGCGCTTTCTTGTGGAAGTGCATGTGAACGACCAGGTCCTGGGATCAGGATGCGGAAGTACGAAGAAGGCGGCGGAGCAGGAGGCGGCTTACAGAGCACTGATCCGGCTGAAAGGACAGGATGAATGTATTTAAAGAGCATAGAAGTTCAGGGATTTAAATCCTTTGCGAATAAGATCGTTTTCCGCTTTCATAAGGGAATCACAGGCATCGTCGGCCCCAACGGAAGCGGAAAGAGCAATGTCGCTGATGCTGTGCGCTGGGTCCTTGGAGAACAGCGTGTCAAACAGCTGCGCGGCGGGAGCATGCAGGATGTCATATTCGCGGGTACGGAAAACAGAAAAGCCCTCGGTTATGCGAGCGTAGCCATTACGCTTGATAACAGCGATCACGCTCTTCCCATCGATTATAATGAGGTGACCGTATCGAGACGCCTGTACAGGTCGGGTGAGAGCGAGTATCTGATCAACGGTACGGCATGCCGTCTGAAGGATGTAAATGAGCTTTTTTATGATACAGGTATAGGCAAAGAGGGCTACTCGATCATAGGCCAGGGCCAGATCGAACGGATCCTGAACGGTAAACCTGAAGAGAGAAGAGAACTGTTTGACGAAGCAGCGGGAATCGTCAAATTCAAGCGGAGAAAGCTGGAGGCGCAGCGAAAGCTGGAGAGCGAGCATCAGAACCTGATCCGCGTGGATGATATCCTCTCGGAGCTTTCCAGGCAGCTGGGACCTCTGGAGCGGCAGTCTGAGAAGGCAAAGATATACCTGAAATGCAGGGACGAGATGAAGGCCTATGACATAAACATCTTCCTTGCCCTTATGCAGGATATCAAAGATGAGCTTGAGAAAGCGCAGGCCTCCTTTGAGAGCGCGTCGGAAGAACTTTCTGATGTCAAGAAAGAGGCGGAGGAGATCCGCCGTATGTATGACAGCATCCAGGAAGAGAGCAGCGCCCAGGAGGCAGAACAGAATAGACTTCAGGAACAGCTGACAGCGGAAAAGCTCAGAGAGCAGCAGCTGGAGGGCGAGGCTGCCCTTCTGCGGGAGCAGATCAGGACTGCCCAGGCGAATGAGGCCTCCTTCGAAAGCCGCATGAGCGCTCTGGAGTCTGAAACAGACAGGAAACGTTCGGATGCACAGAAGGTCCTTGAAGGCCTTGAAGCATTGCGTGAACATCTCGTGACGCTGGAAAAGGAGATTGAAAAGAAACAGGAGGAGTGTGCCGGAATCGCAGAAAAAATAGCGGAATCCGTGAAAAGCTCAGAGCAGCTTCAGGAGCAGCGCATTTCTCTTCTTGAACAGCGAAGCGAGCTGCAGAAGGATCTGGAAAGGGCTGAAACGCTTCTTGAACAGAACCGGATCCGCCGCTCGCAGCTGAAGGCGGAGATCCTTCGCCTGCGCAGCGAGGAAAGCGGGCAGAGCGGCGAGATCGACCGGCTGCAGAAATCGCTGGACGAAGCAACGGCGAAGATCGATGCACTGCTTGCTGACAGCGAAGAGGTTGAGAAGGAGCTTCAGAAGCTGCAGGAGACACTTGCCGATGATAACCAGCTGATGGAACAGGAGATGAAGGAATATCACCGCGACAGTTCCAGGCTGGAGACGCTGCGCAATATTGCGGAGCGCTACGACGGATACGGCTCCAGTATCCGCCGTGTTATGGAAAACAGGAAAACGCAGCCCGGCATCCTGGGAGTCGTTGCTGATCTGATCAGGACAAAACAGGAGTACGAGACAGCGATCGAGACAGCTCTCGGAGGCAGCATACAGAATATTGTGACAGAGGATGAGAACACAGCCCGCGCCATGATCGAATTCCTGAAAAGGGAGAAGGCAGGCCGCGCGACATTTCTTCCTCTGACAGCCATCCGCGGCGCGCAGACGCTCAGAAACAGTGACGCGCTTTCGGAGCCGGGCGTGATCGGGCTTGCCTCTTCGCTTGTAACAAGCGATAAGAAATACGAGAAGCTCTCTGTGCATCTCCTGGGAAAGACGATCGTAGCTGATACGATCGGGAATGCCATTGCGCTTGCGAAGAAATATAAATACACACTTCGCATCGTAACCCTTGAGGGTGAACTGCTGAACCCCGGCGGAGCCATGACCGGAGGCGCCTTCAAAAACAGCAGCAATCTGCTCGGCCGCCGCAGGGAGATCGAGGAGCTCGAGAGGATCCGCAGCGAACGCGGGAAAAAGCTGGATGAGCTGCGTACAAAGATCGACAATGCGAGGGCCGACAGGAACAGGCTCCGCGCGCTTGCCGTGGAGCAGAGTTCCCGTCTGCAGGAGCAGTACCTGAAGCAGAATACGGCGAAGCTCCGGCTGAAGGAAATGCAGGAGAGAAAGGGCGAGACCAGGGAAGCCTATGAGAAGATCTCCGAGGAGAACCGCTCTATCACGACCCAGTCCGTAGCCCTGGAGCAGAGCAAGATGGATGCTGAGAATCTGCTCCGCAGATCCTTCGATGATGAGGAGGAGATCACAGAACAGCTCAGGAAAGCAGCAGCCCTGACAGAAGAGCAGCGCTCAGCGCAGCAGGCAGCTTCCTCAAAGCTTGAGGAGATACGTCTTCAGCTTGCGTCTGAGACGCAGAAGGCTTCCTTCCTCCAGGCGGATCTTGATCGCATCTCGGGCGAGATCAGCAGCATGGAGAATGAAAGGGAGGAGATCATCCGGATCAGGGAGACCGCCGGTGAAGATATTACCAGCCGTACCGCCCGGATCGAAGAGATCACAAGCGATGCGCAGCAGAGCAGACAGACGCAGGAAGAGATCACAGCGCGCCTTGCCGAACTGTCTGTGTCCCGGGAGAAGATCCGGAAGGACCAGAAAACTGCCTTTGACAGGAGGGAAGAACTCTCTGAGAAGAATGCCCTGCTTGAGAAGGAATGCTTCCGTCTGCAGAACCAGATCGAAAAGCTTGAGGAACGCAGGGAGGAGAGAATCTCCTATATGTGGGAGGAATATGAACTGACATATTCAACAGCCCTTGCACTGAAAAGAGATGACCTCGGAAGCCGTTCCGAATGGAAGAAGCGCATGAACGCCCTCCGCAGCCAGATCCGCGAGCTTGGAAACGTTAACGTAAACGCGATCGAAGAGTATAAGGAAGTATCCGAACGGCACACCTTCCTTTCAGGGCAGCATGATGACCTGATCAAGGCAGAGAAAACGCTTGAGAAGATCATTGCTGATCTTGATGAAGGCATGCGTGTTCAGTTCCGCGAACAGTTTGAGCGGATCCGCACGGAATTCAACAAGGTGTTCCAGGAACTGTTCGGAGGCGGAAAGGGTACGCTCGAACTTGTCGAAGAGGAGGACATCCTCGAGGCAGGCGTACGGATCATAGCGCAGCCGCCCGGAAAGAAGCTGCAGAATATGATGCAGCTGTCCGGCGGTGAGAAAGCGCTGACAGCCATCGCTCTTCTGTTCGCGATACAGAACCTGAAGCCGTCTCCGTTCTGCCTGCTGGATGAGATCGAGGCAGCTCTTGATGAGAACAATGTGGAAAGATACGCACAGTATCTGCAGAAGTTGACAAAGTATACTCAGTTCATTATTATTACACATAGGCGCGGAACCATGGCAGCTGCCGACCGCCTGTACGGTATTACGATGCAGGAAAAAGGCGTATCTGCTCTGGTCTCTGTCAATCTGATCGAAGAAGAACTGGATGCATGAACGGGTGCAGGAGGAGTTTGATCATTGGAAGAAAAGAAAGGTTTTTTTAAGCGTCTGGTCGAAGGACTCAGCAAGACGCGCGACAGTATCGTCTCCGGGATCGATTCGATATTCACAGGTTTCTCCAGCATAGATGATGATTTTTACGAAGAAATAGAGGAGATCCTCGTCATGGGGGATCTCGGGATCAACGCGACGACATCTATCATTGAGGATCTGAAGCGAAAGGTACGGGAACAGGGGATACATGATCCCCAGGAGTGCAAGCAGCTTCTGATCGAGAGTATCCGGGATGAGATGAACGCGGGCGAGACGGCCTATGAGTTTGAACACCGCAAGTCGGTCATCCTGGTCGTCGGCGTCAACGGGGTAGGAAAGACAACGAGTGTCGGCAAGCTGGCCGGCCTTCTCAAGGAGCAGGGGCTTCGCGTAGTGCTTGCCGCAGCGGACACCTTCCGCGCGGCTGCCGGCGAGCAGCTTGAGGAGTGGGCTGAACGCGCGGGTGTCGACATCATAAAGGGACAGGGAGGTTCAGATCCGGGGTCTGTGGTCTATGACGCGATCTCTGCGGCCAGGGCCAGGAACGCGGATGTTCTGATCTGCGATACGGCAGGGCGGCTCCACAATAAGAAGAACCTGATGAACGAGCTGGGCAAGCTGAACAGGATCATTGACAGGGAGTACCCGGAAGCGTACAAGGAAACGCTTGTTGTACTGGACGGAACCACTGGACAGAACGCGCTTCAGCAGGCGAAGGAATTCTGCGAGGTCACAGATGTGACAGGCATCATCCTGACGAAGCTGGATGGAACTGCAAAGGGAGGCATCGCGATCGCGATCCATTCGGAACTGGGGATTCCGGTAAAATACATCGGCGTCGGCGAACAGATCGATGATCTTCAGAAATTTGATGCGGAATCGTTTGTCAATGCGCTCTTTGACGTGCACTGAGAACCGCGGAGGAAAAGGCAGAATAGTATGGAAGCAGAAAAAATGCTGACGCTGGAGGCTTTTGAAGAAGCGTCGGAAACCGTTTCCCGGGTGACGGCTGAAACAAAGCTGATCAGCAGCGATTATTTCAGTTCGCTTTGCGGAAACAAGGTATACCTGAAACCGGAAAACATGCAGAAGACCGGAGCCTACAAGCTTCGCGGCGCATATTACAAGATCAGTACGCTGAGTGAGGAAGAACGCGCGAGAGGGCTGATCACAGCCTCGGCCGGAAATCATGCCCAGGGCGTTGCCTACGCGGCAAAGGCTTTCGGATGCCGGGCGGTGATCGTCATGCCTACGACGACCCCGCTGATCAAGGTCAACCGGACAAAGAGCTATGGCGCCGAGGTCGTTCTGTATGGTGACGTTTATGATGAATCCTGCGCGTACGCTTTATCCCTGGCCGAAGAGAAGGGATATACATTCATTCATCCGTTTGATGATCCGGCGGTTGCGACCGGACAGGGAACCATTGCGATGGAGATCATCAAGGAGCTGCCACTGGTGGATTACATCCTGGTTCCGGTGGGCGGCGGCGGACTGTGCACCGGCGTATCCACGCTTGCAAAGCTGCTGAACCCGAAGATCCGCGTGATCGGAGTGGAGCCGGAAGGGGCTGCATGCCTGAAGGCGTCCTTCGAGAAAGGGGAAGTTGTTACGCTTCCGTCCATCAATACGATCGCGGACGGCACGGCCGTCAAAACACCGGGCAGCCGCATCTTCCCGTATCTGCAGGAAAATGTGGATGATATTATCACAGTCAGGGACGATGAACTGATCGTAGCCTTTCTCGATATGGTGGAAAACCATAAGATGATCGTAGAGAACTCCGGGCTTCTGACGGTTGCGGCGCTCAGGCATCTTGATTTTACGGGTAAAAAGGTCGTCTGTGTACTCAGCGGAGGCAATATGGACGTGATCACGATGTCTTCCGTGGTTCAGAACGGTCTGATCCAGCGGGACAGGATATTTACGATCTCGGTTCTTCTTCCGGATAAGCCGGGCGCCCTGGTTGGCGTTGCGACGGTGATCGCCAGGGAACAGGGTAATGTGATCCGCCTGGAGCATAATCAGTTTGTAAGCACAAACAGAAATGCGGCCGTGAAGCTGACCATCACGCTGGAAGCCTTCGGCACAGAGCATAAGAACCGCATCGTGGAGGCTCTGAGCAGAGAAGGGTATCCGCCGCATGCAGAGGATATTCATCTGTAAACAGCCTGTATAAGAAATCGGAGGCGTGTCAAGAAAAAATACTTGACACGCCTTTTGCTATAGTGTATGATGTGCAAGGCTAAGGAAAATGCGTCCATCGGGTCAGCGGACACTGGACGAGAGCAGAAAAGGCGGCGTGCTCCGGTGCCGGGAGGGTTTCCATGGAAGATCTTCTTCGTCAGACATTATTGTTTGACTTTTACGGAGAACTGCTGACAGAACACCAGCAGCGTGTGTATGAGGATGTGATATGCAATGATATCTCCTGCAGCGAGATCGCTTCTCTGCAGGGAGTCAGCAGGCAGAGCGTACATGATCTGGTCCGCAGGACGCAGAAGCAGCTGGAAACATATGAGGAAAAGCTTCATCTGGTTGAAAAATTCCTTCGTATCCGGGCGGATGTATGCAGGATCAGGGATGAGGCAGTCTCTTCAGCAGCCGAAAAGCGAAGCCCGGATCTTCAGCTGATCACAGCAGCAGCAGACGGTATCCTGAAGGAACTGTAAACAGGGAGAAAAAGGAGCGGCACAGAGTGGCATTTGAAAGTTTATCCGAAAAACTTCAGAATGTGTTTAAAAATCTCCGGGGCAAAGGACGTCTGACGGAAGCGGATGTTAAAACAGCGCTGAAAGAAGTCAAGATGGCCCTTCTGGAGGCTGATGTCAGCTACAAGGTCGTGCGCACCTTCACAAAATCCGTACAGGAGAAGGCGGTCGGCCAGGATGTGATGAACGGTCTCAATCCCGGCCAGATGGTGATCAAGATCGTTAACGATGAGCTTGTACAGCTGATGGGCTCCGAGATCACTGAACTGAACCTGAATAATGCTTCCGGGATCACGGTCCTCATGATGATGGGCCTGCAGGGCGCCGGTAAAACGACGACGGTGGCAAAACTTGCTGCAAGGCTCAAGAGCAAGGGCAGACGCCCGCTGCTTGTTGCCTGCGACATTTACAGGCCTGCGGCGATCCGGCAGCTGGAAGTGAACGGAGAGCGGGTCGGTGTGGAAGTATTCTCTCTCGGTGATCAGGTGAAACCGCCGCAGATCGCCGCAGAAGCAGTCAGCTACGCCGGAAAGAACGGATTTAACGTGGTCCTGCTCGATACCGCCGGACGACTTCATGTGGATGAGGACATGATGGAAGAGCTCCGGGAGATCCGCCGGACGGTGACAGTTGATCAGACGATCCTGATCGTGGATGCCATGACAGGACAGGACGCTGTCAATGTGGCTGAGACCTTTGAGCAGCAGATCGGCATTGACGGAGTCATCCTCACCAAGCTGGACGGTGATACAAGAGGCGGTGCGGCGCTTTCCATCCGCGCGGTCTGCGGAAAGCCGATCCTGTTTGCAGGCATGGGCGAGAAGCTGACGGATCTTGAGCCGTTTTATCCGGACCGTATGGCATCCCGGATCCTGGGCATGGGCGATGTCATGTCGCTCATTGAAAAAGCGCAGGAAAACATCGACGAAGAAAAGGCCAGGGCCATGGAACAGAAGATCCGCAAGGCTTCCTTTGGCTTTGACGATTACCTTGAGAGCATGGGCCAGATGAAACAGATGGGAGGCATATCCAGTGTTCTCTCCATGCTTCCGGGCGTTGGCGGCAGCCAGATGAAAATGCTTGAGGACTCGGTGGATGAGGGAGCAATGGCCAGGACAGAGGCAATCATTCTCTCCATGACTCCGGAAGAGCGCAAGAACCCCGATATCCTGAATCCTTCCAGAAAGGCGAGGATAGCAAGGGGAGCCGGCGTTGACATCAGTGAGGTCAATAAACTCGTCAAACAGTTCGAGCAGGCACGCAAAATGATGAAGCAGTTCGGACCGATGATGAAAGGCAAGGGCAAAATGGGAAGGTTCAAACTTCCGTTTTAGCATATATAGCGCGGCAATACGCGTGAAAATTCATTCCAGGGAGGTGAAATACGATGGCAGTTAAGATCAGATTGAGAAGAATGGGACAGAAAAAGGCTCCTTTCTATAGAATCGTTGTTGCAGATTCCAGATCTCCGAGAGACGGAAAATTTATCGAAGAGATCGGTACATACAACCCGAACGCTGATCCGAGCGAGTTCCGGATCAATGAAGAAGCGGCTAAGAAGTGGCTCGGGAACGGAGCACAGCCGACAGAGGTTGTTGGTAAACTCTTCAAACTGGCAGGTATCGAGAAGTAATTAGTACAGAGGGTGAGCGTTTATGAAAGAATTAGTCGAAGTCATCGCAAAGTCTCTCGTCGATTCTCCTGATGAAGTGGTGGTTACCGAAAAAGAAACCAGAAAAGCGATTGTAGTTGAACTGAAGGTAGCACCTGCCGATATGGGCAAGGTGATCGGAAGAGGCGGAAGGATCGCGCAGGCGATTCGTTCTGTTGTCAAAGCTGCGGCATCTAAAGAAGATAAAAAGGTGATCGTGGATATACTACAGTGATGGACTGGCAAAGAGGGGTCGGGCAATTGTATAGTTGCGCGGCTCTTTTTATTCCTTGCCGGCACGTTGATCCTGCGGCAGAGAATAAACGCTCCGCCGGGCAGATGATTCGGGGGTTCCTATGAAAAATGAAATACTCAGAGTAGGCGTGATCGCCTCTACGCACGGCCTGAGAGGGGAAGTGAAGGTCTTCCCGACGACAGAGTATCCGGAACGGTTCGATGATCTTGAAGATATCCTGCTTGATACCGGAAGAGGCATGAAAGAACTGAAGATCCGCAGCGTCCGATATTTTAAGCAGTTTGTGATTCTTGCGTTCGAAGGACTCGACAGGATCGAGGATGTGCAGCCGTTCCTGAAGAAGGAGCTCTATATCACAAGGGAGGATGCGCTCAGCCTCGGCGAAGATGAATATTATATTGCCGACCTGATCGGGCTTACGGTGATCGATGAGGCAGAGGGTGAGATCGGCAGGATCACAGACGTTCTGGAAACAGGAGCAAACGACGTATATGTTGTAAATACGAAGGAAGGCGAGCTGCTGCTTCCGGCGATCCACAGCTGCATCCTGGAAGTGAATGTGGATGAAGGCTTTGTGCGGGTCAGGGTTCCCGCAGGGCTCCGGTAGAAATATACGCACAGCATCGGGAGGACAAATGAACTATTACGTTCTGACTTTATTTCCGGAAATGATCGATGCCGGGATGAATACAAGCATCACGGGAAGAGCCATTGCTTCCGGAACGATCAGCCTGGAGAGTGTGAATATCCGGGATTTTGCGGAGGAGAAGAGAAAGGGCCGTGTGGATGATTATCCCTATGGGGGAGGCGCGGGCATGGTCATGCAGGCAGAGCCTGTCATGCGTTCGTATGAGTATGTATGCGGCCGGATAGGAAAACCTGCAAGGACAGTGTACCTGACTCCGCAGGGAAGCGTATTTGACCAGAAGATGGCTGAGGAATTTGCTCAGGAGGAAAACCTGATATTTCTCTGCGGCCATTATGAAGGAATCGATGAGCGGGTCATAGAAGAGATCGTCACCGATCAGGTATCGATCGGAGATTATGTGCTGACAGGCGGAGAGCTGCCTGCCATGGTCATGATGGATACGATATCGAGACTTGTCCCGGGAGTCCTGAGCAACTCTGATTCAGCTGTGTCGGAGAGCTTTTCGGACGGCCTGCTGGAGTACCCGCAGTACACAAGACCGGAAGTATGGAGAGGAAAGAGCGTTCCGGACATCCTTCTCTCGGGCCATCACGGCAATGTTGACCGCTGGAGGAGAGAGCAGTCGATCAGCCGGACGCTTGAAAAACGGCCGGATCTGCTTGATTCGGCTCCGCTCGATAAGAATGACAGGAAGTTCTTGCGAAAACTGCTTGAAATGCAGGAACAAACATGATAAAATAACTCACGTTGTGATTAGGAGATGGTCCTCTGTTGCAGACGGCAGTCGTCATGGCATTAAGAACATCCGGGAATATGAGGAGGAACCACAATGAATGACATTATCAAGAGCATTGAAGATGCTCAGCTGAAGGCAGAGGTTACTGATTTCCGTGTAGGTGATACAGTCCGTGTATCAGCGAAGATCAAAGAAGGAAACCGTGAGAGAATTCAGGTCTTTGAAGGCGTTGTGATCAAGAAGCAGGGCGGAAGCGTCCGCGCTACATTCACAGTCCGCAAGAATTCCAATGGTGTCGGTGTTGAGAGAACATGGCCGCTGCATTCTCCGAAGATCGAGAAGATCGAAGTTGTCCGCAGAGGTAAAGTAAGACGGGCGAAACTGACATATCTGCGCGGACGTATCGGAAAGGCTTCCAAAGTCAAAGAGAACATCAAATAAATACCTGGATAATTGCGGGGGACGGATACACGGACTGTGTCTGTCCCCTGTTTTGTAGTGGTGGATAAGGAGTCGTCATGGATTTTGCCAGCAAGTATCAGCGGCAGAGATCGGCGAAGAGAAACGCCGAGGATGCGGCTACGCCGCGTGAGCGGCAGAGAATCGAAGAAAAGCGGATCGAAGATGAAAAGAATATCCGTCTGGCTGAGGCTGCCAGAAGGAAACCGGTTCCGGTAGCTGTCTTCAGCTGGGCATTTCAGATCGTTCTGGTTATCATGCTTGCCTATGTTCTGGTCCTTTTCTTCGGACAGACAAGGACTAATGTCGGCCAGTCTATGGACACAACGCTCAGCGGAGGAGATGAAGTCCTGATCAATACGCTCTCATACCAGATGAAATCACCCTCCAGGGGCGATATCATCTGCTTTAAGCCTAACGGCAACACAAGCAGCCGGTCAAGCATTAAGCGGGTGGTAGGACTGCCGGGGGAGACGATTCAGATCATTGACGGAATGATCTATATTGACGGACAGGTATATCTTGAAAACCGCAATTATCCCGCGATCACGAATCCCGGAATGGCTTCGGATCCCATCACACTGAGCAAGACGCAGTATTTCGTTCTTGGCGATAACAGGAACAACAGTGAGGACAGCCGTTTTGCGGATGTCGGCCTGGTTGAATCGTCAACGATCGAGGGACGCGTGTGGTTTATTCTGAATCCTTCATCGCACCGCGGGATCATCCGGTCCTGAGCGGCCGTGATAGAGAAGATAGAGAAGGATATTTGCGGAGCAGGAGGTAAGCATGGATTATCAGTGGTATCCGGGTCATATGACGAAGGCAAGAAGAATGATGGAGGAAGACATCCGCCTTGTTGACCTGGTGATCGAACTGACAGACGCGCGGGTTCCGGCCGCGGGAAGGAATCCGGATATCGATGCCATGGCGGGTGGAAAAGCCCGCCTGATCCTTTTAAATAAAGCAGACCTGGCAGACCCGGCAGCGAATGAAGCGTGGCTGGCTTATTTTAAGCGGAAAGGCTTTAACGCAGCCCTGATCGACGCGAGAAAACGCGATTTCGTCAGGACCGTGGAGGCAGAGATACAGAAGGCCTGCCGTGAGAAGATCGAGAGAGATCTTCGCAGGGGCATCAAAAACAGGCCTGTGCGGGCTATGGTGGCGGGAATCCCGAACGTCGGAAAATCAACGTTCATCAATTCCTTCGCGGGAAAAGGAGCGGCAAAGACCGGGAACAAACCTGGCGTCACAAAGGGAAAACAGTGGATCCGGCTGAATAAGAACGTGGAGCTTCTGGACACGCCAGGCATACTCTGGCCCAAATTCGATGATCCGCTGGTCGGCAGAAACCTGGCAGCGATCGGGTCTATCCGCGATGAGATCCTTGATATGGGTGAACTTGCTGTTTTTCTGATCAGCTTCCTGATCAGGGAATACCCGGGAGAGCTTGAGCAGCGCTACCAGGTCAGCATACCGGTCTGTTCCGGGGATGCTTTGCCTGCCGGGGAAGCGGCAGCGTTTCTTAAAGCAGCTGCCATCGCCAGAAAATGCCTGAAAAAAGGCGGAGAACCGGACCTTGAGAGAGCGGCAAGGCTCCTTATGGATGATTTCAGATCCGGAAGACTGGGCAGGATCTCACTTGAAAAGTATCCCCCCGGAGACTGAGAAGCGCAGCTGTATTGTGCCTGCTGCGCCGAAAGGTACTGTAACATGAGAAGAAAGAAAAAAAGCATCGGAAAAGTCATACGGAACTGGGTGATACTGATCACCGTTCTCTGCCTGGCAGTGTATGCGGGGCTGTATATGTGGAACCAGCGGACACAGATATCCGGAAGCTCCATGTATCCCTCGCTTTCTGACGGGGATATCGTTCTGGTCGACAGGGCCGGGTACCATCTGCTCGCCCCCGGAAGGTTTGATCTGGTCATTTTTCCGTCCAGATACGATGACGGAACGAGCTATATCCGGAGGATCATCGCGCTTCCCGGAGAGACCGTCCAGATCATGAATGGTGATATCTACGTAAACGGGGCGCTTCTGGATCAGCCGTATCAGGATCAGAAGATCGCTCAGCCGGGCCGTGCTTCTGAACTGATCACACTGGGACAGGATGAATACTTTGTTCTTTGTGACAACACAGGCGCATCGGGTGACAGCCGGGAGCCTACGATCGGCAATGTCAAAAAATCAGAGATCAGGGGCAGGTTATGGCTTCGGATCTGGCCGCTGTCAGAGCTGAAGCTCCTTTAAAACACCCGGAACAGGAAACCGGAGGCGGAATATTATGGAACGGATAAAGATCGGAGAACTCAGGGATCAGTTTGCATCAGCCCCGGAGAACAGGGTACGACAGCTGATCGCGCTCTATGAGAAGGATGAGCGGGAAGGAATACAGAAACTCCTTGAATCACAGAAAAAGAAACTGGAGAAGCTTTCCGCGGAGCGGGCCAGGCTTGAAAAAATGCGTGCCTATGAACATGAGTACGAGCACCTTGGCTATGTCTGCGGGATCGATGAAGCAGGGAGAGGTCCCCTTGCGGGACCCGTGGTCGCCGGCGCGGTCATTCTGCCCAGAGACTGCGAGATCCTGTATCTGAACGATTCCAAAAAGCTGTCGGAAAAACGCCGGGAAGAGCTGTATGATGAGATCATGGACAAGGCTGTGGCGGCCGGCGTCGGCATCATAGGTCCCGCGCGGATCGATGAGATCAACATACTGCAGGCGGATTATGAGGCAATGTGTGAGGCCATCGGAAGCCTGAGCGTCATGCCGCAGGTCCTTCTGAATGATGCTGTTACGATTCCTCAGGTCACCATACCCCAGGTGCCCATCATAAAGGGTGACGCGAAAAGCGTATCCATCGCTGCAGCAAGCATACTGGCAAAGGTTACGAGGGACCGCCTGATGAAGGAATATGATGACCTGATGCCTGAGTACGGATTCGCGCAGCACAAGGGCTACGGGACTGCGCAGCACATTGAGGCGCTCAGGAAGTACGGCCCGTCGCCGATCCACCGGAGATCCTTTATCGGAGGCATTCTCGGTACGGATTAAAAGACTGCTTTATACAGACCGGCCGCAGGAGAGAGCCGCGGGATCATGTATGAAACAGTATGGTAAACAGAACAGGAGAGCCGCAGGCGCGGCAGGCGAGGAGCTTGCCGCTTCTGTACTGCGCGCAGAGGGATACGAGATCGTATGCCGTAATTTCCGCAATCGTCTGGGAGAGATCGATATCATTGCCAGGGAGGGCGGATTTCTTGTATTTATTGAAGTAAAGTACAGAAAAGGCAGCGGAGCCGGAGATCCGCTGGAGGCAGTCGGATGGGAGAAGCAGAGGATCATCTGCAGAATGGCCGGCATCTATATGTCCATGCAGAGGATGAGGGAAGATACGCCCTGCCGCTTTGATGTCGTTTCAGTCACGGATCATCAGGTCAGGATCCTTCGAAGCGCATTTGAGTTTCACCTTTAGCATGGTGACGGGAAAAGAGAGGAACATCGGATGGAATATACAAGCAGCGGGATCCCCGTGATCCGCAGGCCGCAGGAAAAAAGGACGACATTGCGCGAAAAGAACGGAGTCTGCTTCCTTACGTTTGAGGCGCTTGAGAATGAAAAGTGGCTTTCACATGCGTTCAGCACAAGGCTGGGCGGTGTGAGTACAGGGACGGAAAGCTCGCTGAACCTGGGATTTTCAAGGGAAGAGAACAGGGATAATGTCATGGAGAATTTCCGCCGTTTCGGTGAAGCAGCGGGCATGCCCATCACCCACATGGTCATGTCATATCAGACCCATACGGCCAACATCCGCCGTATGGGCGCCGCTGATATTGGGAAAGGCTTTTTTTGTGACAGGGATTATTCGGACATTGACGGAATGATCACGGACGAGAGAGGTGTATGCCTTGTAACATCGTTTGCGGACTGTGTTCCGCTGATGGCTGCGGATCCTGTGCGCCATGCCATCGGATCGGCTCATTCCGGATGGAAGGGAACCATGTCGGATGTGGGAGGCGAACTGATACGAGCCATGCACTCTGCCTTCGGCACGCATCCGGAAGATGTGATCACGGTGATCGGCCCTTCGATCTGCCAGGATTGCTATGAAGTCAGCGCGGATGTCATAGAGAAGGCAAAAGAGCGTTACGCTCACCGGGAAGATATATGGGACAGGCTCTGGTACGATAAGAAGAACGGGAAATATCAGCTGGATCTGTGGGAGTGCTGCCGGGAGAATTTCCTGGAGGCAGGCGTGCTTCCTGAGCATATTCAGATGCCGGAGCTGTGCACCTGCTGCAACAGCGAACTTCTGTTTTCCCACAGGGCGTCAAAAGGCCGCCATGGTAATCTGGCGGCCCTGATGGAGATCCTCTGATCTGATCATCTGATTTTTGAAAGCAGTTCGTTGATCTTTTCGGTCGGCGACTGCAGACGGCTGATGGATACATCATGATTCATATGGTCAATGATGCTTGCCATGAACCTTGACATATCGACCTCTGTGTACCATGGACGGGTAAGGATCTCGGGATTGCGGTATGTCAGGTTCGTTGTATAAACGTGAGAGATATATCCCTTCTCGTAATATTCATCGAACTTTGCGAGACCATCCGTAAACAGGCCGAATGTCGTGCATACGAATACGCGTTTTGCTTTCCTCTCCTTCAGCTGTTTGGCAACATCCAGCATGCTTTCTCCGGAGGAGATCATGTCATCGATGACGATAACATCTTTACCCTCAACAGAAGCTCCGAGAAACTCGTGCGCAACGATGGGGTTCTTACCGTTGACTATGGTTGAATAATCGCGCCTCTTATAGAACATGCCCATATCGATACCGAGGATATTGGCGTAGTAGACGGCGCGCCCCATGGCGCCTTCATCCGGGCTGATGGACATCAGGTGATCGCTGTCGATCTTCAGATCGGGAACATTTTCAATGATCTCTTTGAGGAACTGGTAGGACGGCATGAATGAATCAAAGCCGTGCAGCGGGATGGCGTTCTGTACGCGGGGATCATGCGCATCAAATGTAACGATGTTGGCAACGCCCATTTCGACAAGCTCCTGCAGCGCCGTAGCGCAGTCGAGAGATTCTCTCATGGAGCGCTTGTGCTGCCTGCCCTCATAGAGGAACGGCATAATAACGGTGATCCTCTTGGCTTTGCCATTGGCCGCGGAGATGATCCGCTTCAGGTCCTGGTAATGATTGTCCGGGGACATGTGGTTCTCATGACCGCAGACATTATAGGTAAGGCTATAATTGGTAATATCGACCAGAATGAAAAGATCGCATCCCCGTACGGATTCTGTGATCACTCCCTTGCCTTCACCTGTTCCGAAACGGGGACAGGAGCACTGAAGAAGGTAGCTTTCCTCTGAATATCCCGGTGGAAGGAAGCCGCCCTGGGCTTTGCTGAGCGGGGAAGTCTGGCGAAATTCTACAAGATGCTTATTCACGGCATTGCCGAATTCCCGGCAGCTTTCAAGAACAGCAAGTTTCAGCGGGCCAACAGGCATCGCGTTTTCCTGATTCTTGTAATCAGACATAGAATACCTCCGTGATGAATATTCCGTTTATCGCTCGTGATGAATATTATGTTTATCGCTGAAGTAGTTATAACATGCGCAGGGAAAGCCAGTCAATACGGATTCTGTTTGCATTTTCTCCCGCGAGCATGTATCATAAGGCGGAAAACATGAGCAAACCCCTGAAACTTGCGGAAAAATGTATGGGAATGTGATTTCATGGCAGATAAGAAAAAAAAGACAGAACATGTGATCCTCTCTGTTGAGGACGGAAGCATAGCGCAGGAACTCGAGCTTGAGCCCGGAGATGTTCTTGTGAGCATTGACGGCCAGCAGGTAGAAGATATATTTGATTACAGATATCTGATCCAGGGGGAATGCATCACCGTCCTGATCAGAAAGCGTGACGGTGAAGAATGGGAACTTGATATCGAAAAAGATTATGACGAAGACCTTGGAATCGATTTCGGAAACGGCCTGATGGATGCCTACCGGTCCTGCAGCAACAAGTGTGTGTTCTGCTTTATTGACCAGCTGCCCAAAGGCATGCGCGAAACGCTTTACTTCAAAGATGACGATTCCCGGCTTTCCTTTCTGCAGGGAAATTACATCACACTGACGAACATGAGCGATCATGACATCGACAGGATCATCATGTACCATCTGGAACCGATCAACATATCTTTTCATACCTTCAACCCGGCTCTCCGGCGCAAAATGCTGAATAACCGGTTCGCGGGAGACATCTTTGAAAAAGTTGACAGGCTCTGCGAAGCGGGGATCGAACTGAACGGGCAGATCGTCCTGTGCAAAGGAATCAATGACGGGGCGGAGCTGGACTACTCGCTGGAGGCCATGGAGCGGTACATTCCCTGCCTGAAGAGTCTTTCGGTTGTTCCGGTCGGCCTGACCCGCTTCCGGGACCGGCTCTATCCGCTGGAGCCTTTTACAAAGGAAGATGCTGAGCAGGTGCTTTCGCAGATCGAAAACGCGCAGAAGCATTTCATGGAGAAGTACGGCTCCCATATCGTTCACGCGGGTGACGAGTGGTATATACTTGCCCAGAGGGAGATGCCGCCGGAGGATAACTATGACGGCTACCTGCAGATCGAAAATGGAGTAGGAATGGTAAGGTCGCTCAGCGATGAGGTCGGAGAATACCTGGCGCAGCTGGAAGGGGATAAAAGAGAGAGAAAGATATCCGTGGCGACCGGTGTGCTTGCCTATCCGTATATAAGAGAGCTTGCTGACAGGATCAGTACTGTTTTTCCGGGAGTTGAGGTCACAGTCTATAAGATCGTGAACCGGTTTTTCGGCGAACGGATCACCGTGGCAGGCCTTCTGACGGGACAGGACCTGAAAGCCCAGCTGGAAGGTCATGATCTTGGGGAAAACCTCCTTCTGACGCAGCATATGCTGCGGAGCGGGGAGGAAGTGTTCCTGGACGATATGACAGTTTCAGAACTGTCGGAAGCTCTGCATGTACCGGTCCGGATCGTAGGCACATCCGGAAGGGACCTGGTGGAAGCGTGCATAGGAAAATAATAATCTATCTGAGAGGTGCTGTATGAGTAAAGCGGTCGTGGCCATCGTTGGCCGCCCGAATGTAGGAAAATCGACATTGTTTAACGTCCTTGCGGGCGAGAACATTGCCATTATAAAGGATACGCCTGGTGTGACCAGGGACAGGATCTACGCTGAGGTCGAGTGGCTCGGAAGGGCATTCACGCTTGTGGATACCGGGGGCATTGAACCCGAGAGCAATGATATCATACTGTCCCAGATGCGCGACCAGGCCCAGATCGCGATCGATACCGCGGATGTGATCATATTCATGACGGATCTCAGGCAGGGACTTGTGGACGCGGACGCAAGCGTGGCTGACATGCTGCGCCGGTCGCAGAAACCCGTTATTCTCGCTGTCAATAAGGTCGACAGCTTCCAGAGGGATATGGCGGATGTCTATGAGTTCTACAATCTGGGGATCGGGGATCCGTATCCGATCTCTTCAGCGAACCGCACGGGAATCGGCGAGCTTCTGGACGCTGTTCTGGCGCTGCTTCCTGAAGACGAGGATGAAGGCGCTGAGGATACCAGACCGAGGATAGCCATCATCGGAAAGCCGAATACAGGAAAATCTTCGCTGATCAACCGTATCCTGGGGGAAAACCGCCTGATCGTATCGGATATTGCGGGTACCACGAGAGACGCTGTCGACACGGCTGTTACATACAACGGACGGGAATATGTCTTCATTGATACGGCAGGACTCAGGAGAAAAAGCAAGATAAAGGAAGAACTGGAGCGTTACAGCATCATCCGCGCGGTATCCGCTGTTGAGCGGGCGGATCTGTGTGTTCTCATGATCGACGCCGCGGAGGGAGTCAGCGAGCAGGACGCAAAGATCGCCGGAATTGCCCATGACCGCGGAAAAGGCATCGTGATCGCTGTCAATAAGTGGGACGCGATCGAGAAGGACGATAAATCTGTATACAGGTTTGCGGAGAAGATCCGGCAGTTCCTCTCATTCATGCCCTACGCTGAGATCGTGTACATCTCCGCGGCGACCGGGCTGAGGATCCCGAAGCTTTTCGAGATGATCGACATGGTGATCGAGAACCAGAACATGCGTGTGCAGACCGGCGTTCTCAATGAGATCATGAGTGAAGCGGTCGCCATGCAGCAGCCGCCGTCTGACAAGGGCAGACGCCTGCGCCTCTATTATATTACGCAGGTAGCCGTAAAGCCGCCTACATTCGTCATTTTCGTCAATGACAGGGAACTGATGCACTTTTCATATACCAGATATATTGAGAACAAGATCCGGGAGGCGTTTGGGTTCCGCGGGACATCGCTGCGCTTCCTGATCCGGGAGAGAAAAGAAAAGGAGAGCTGAAAATGATTCGTCTGGTTTGTGTTCTGATCGGATATTGCTTCGGACTGTTTCAGACAGCTTATATCATAGGAAAGATCCACGGAATCGACATCCGTGAGTACGGGAGCGGTAATTCGGGGACTACGAACATGCTCCGTACCCTTGGCAAAAAAGCCGGACTGCTGACATTCGCCGGAGACTGCCTGAAATGCATGGCGGCGATCTGGCTGATCCGGATCATTTTCGGAAAGTCATATGCTAACATCCTTCCGCTTTTGTCCGTGTATACGGGAGCCGGCGTGATCCTGGGGCATAATTTTCCGTTCTACCTGAATTTCAGGGGAGGAAAGGGAATTGCCTCGACAGCGGGAATGGTTCTGACGATGAACCTTCCGCTGATCATTCTCGGCATCATCGCTTTCTTCGGAACGACGCTCGTGACACATTATGTATCGCTTGGCTCGATCATGGTCTATGTCATGCTGCTGATCGCTGTCCCGGTCCTGGGAGAGCAGGGGGCGTACGGAATGGCACAGCCATATAGAATCGAGATGTACATCGTGATCGCGGCTCTGGCGCTCATGGCCTTCTGGAGGCACCGCGCCAATATTGTCCGGCTGCTTCACGGGAATGAGAGAAAGACTTATTTATTCAAAAAGCAATGAGGAGGAATGACGGATCATGCGGTTTTCGGAAATGCCCTGCAATGAATACGTGGAGGTTCTTGCGTCGAAGGCGCCTGTCCCGGGAGGCGGGGGTGCCTGCGCTCTTGCGGGAGCTATAGGAACAGCGCTTGGAAATATGGTTGGATCCCTGACCGTGGGAAAGAAAAAGTATGCCTGCGTTGAGGAGGAGATGTACAGACTGAAGGCGAAATGCTCTTCGCTGCAGGAGGAACTCCTTGCGCTTTCAGAGCGGGATGCCGAAGTTTTCGAGCCTCTCTCGAGAGCGTACGCCCTGCCTCATGAGACAGAGGAAGAAAAGGCTGAAAAAGAGAAGGTCATGGAGAGCGCGCTCAGGGAAGCGTGTACGGTGCCGCTTGAGATCATGGAGAAGTGCTGCGAATCTCTGGAAGCGCTGCGGGAGTTCGCAGAAAAAGGGTCTGTCATAGCGGTCTCCGATGCCGGAACAGGCGCAGTGCTTTGCAAGGCTGCGCTGCAGGGCGCTGCCCTGAATGTGTTTGTCAACACAAAACTCATGAAGGACAGAGAATACGCGTCCTCTGTGAATGAGCACGCGAAGGAAATGCTTAAGAAGAGCCCGCAGGCAGCGGACGAGATATTCGAAAGCGTTATGAAAAGACTTGAAAACTGAGCAGCGTCTGCAGGAGGAAAAAAGTTTGGCTAATCTGATGCTGGGTAAGGAAGTAACGGCAGCACTGAATGAGAGGATCCGGCAGCGGGTGGACCGGCTGAAGGAGAAGGGAACAGAGCCTCAGCTTGCGATCGTCCGCATCGGGGAGCAGGAGGGAGATATCTCCTATGAGCGCGGCGCCGTAAAACGCTGCGAAATGCTTGGCGTAAAATGCAGGCAGATCCATCTTCCGGAGTGTTCATCCACAGAAGAAGTCCTTGCCGTGATCGAAGAACTGAACAGCGATGCCGCTGTGCACGGAGTCCTTCTCATGCGGCCTCTTCCGAAACACATGGATCAGGCACGTATCGAGAATGCCCTGGACCCGTCTAAGGATGTGGACTGCATGACGGACGCGTCGCTGACCGGTGTGTTTACGGGAAAAAAGATCGGATTTGCCCCGTGCACGGCCCAGGCCTGCATGGAGATACTGGATCATTATGGAATCGACTGCGCAGGGCGCAGAGCAGTTGTCATAGGACGCTCGCTTGTCATCGGAAAACCGGCAGCCATGCTGCTTCTTCAGAAAAATGCTACGGTGACCGTCTGCCACACAAAGACGAAGGATCTGCCTTCCGTCGCGGCCCAGGCGGATATCCTGATCGCCGCGGCCGGGCAGGCGAAGATGGTCGGCACCGATTACGTCAGGGAAGGACAGATCATTCTGGATGTCGGGATCCATATGGATGAGAACGGTAAGCTGTGCGGGGATGTGGACCTTGAAGCGGTTTCGGAGAAGGCAGCGTATATTACCCCTGTTCCGGGCGGAGTCGGAAGCGTAACGACGTCTGTGCTTGTTTCACACACAGTCGAGGCGGCGGAGGCTGCCGTATGCGCGGAAAACAGGTGATCCCTGCTTAAGAATATTAAGAATCTCCGGGAGAAACTAAAAATTTTTGCGGATATATTGAAAAAGCGCCGAATATTTATTATAATTTTGTACGATGTTTTTGACCTGCGATCTTGCGGTGCATGTTTTTTGCAGGTTTAATCAGAAGAACAGGAACAAGGAGGATTATTTATGTCTTATGTAGATGAAGCTCTGGAAAGAGTACGGAAACAGAATGCGGACCAGCCCGAATTTCTGCAGGCTGTCAAGGAAGTATTGGAATCACTGCGTGTCGTTATTGAGGCTGACGAGGAGACGTTCCGCAGGGAAGCTTTCCTTGAAAGACTGACTACACCTGAAAGAATCATCATGTTCCGCGTACCGTGGGTCGATGATAAGGGACAGGTCCAGGTCAACAACGGCTACCGCGTACAGTACAACAGCGCGATCGGACCGTACAAGGGAGGCCTTCGTTTCCATCCGTCCGTAAACTTAAGCATTATCAAGTTCCTGGGATTTGAGCAGACATTCAAGAATTCCCTGACAGGACTTCCGATCGGCGGCGGCAAGGGAGGCTCCGATTTTGATCCGAAGGGAAAATCAGACCGCGAAGTCATGGCATTCTGCCAGAGCTTCATGACAGAGCTGTACCGCCATGTAGGCGCTGATACAGACGTTCCTGCCGGCGATATTGGCGTAGGCGGACGTGAGATCGGTTATCTTTACGGCCAGTATAAGAGAATCCGCAACTGCTACGAGGGCGTTCTGACAGGAAAAGGCCTTTCCTACGGCGGATCTCTTGCAAGGACCCAGGCGACAGGCTACGGCCTTCTTTACCTGACGGAAGAACTGCTTAAGTGCAACGGCAAGGACCTTGCCGGCATGACAGTCGTGGTATCCGGTGCCGGAAATGTTGCTACATATGCGATCGAGAAAGCACAGCAGCTTGGCGCGAAGGTCGTTACATGCTCTGATTCCAGCGGCTGGATCTATGATCCGGAAGGCATTGATGTTGCCCTTCTTAAGGAAGTCAAGGAAGTGAAGAGAGCGCGCCTGACCGAGTACGCAGCAGCAAGAGAGTCTGCCCAGTACCATGAAGGCAGGGGTGTATGGACCATTAAATGTGATGTAGCTCTTCCGTGCGCTACCCAGAACGAACTGAATCTGGATGATGCAAAGACACTGGTAGCAAACGGCGTTACCGCAGTCTGTGAAGGCGCCAACATGCCGACCACTCTGGAAGCCACAGAGTATCTGCAGGAGAACGGAGTTCTGTTCTGCCCGGGCAAGGCATCCAACGCAGGCGGCGTTGCCACATCCGCGCTTGAGATGAGCCAGAACTCCGAGAGACTGAGCTGGACATTTGAGGAAGTTGACGCGAAGCTTAAGGGCATCATGGTCAACATCTTCCACAACATCGACGATGCTTCCAAAAAGTACGGAATGGAAGG
>CADCOP010000020.1 GCA_902803065.1 uncultured Lachnospiraceae bacterium
CCTGATCTTCGAGGATGACCTGAACGTGCGTAACGAAGCGCACTGCTATTACCTGATGGGCCTCGGAAAACTCGGCCTCGGAAAGAAAGGCGAAGCCGCGGAGGATCTTGAAAAGGTACTCGAAAGAGACCCGGGACATCAGAACGGTATCCTGTACAGGGAGATGGCGCTTCGCTAAGCGCCGGCGGCCTCAGATGGCCCGCCTGAGCAGCATGCCTTCCCGGCGGTCTGTCCTGCCGGAAATAATGACAAATAAGCTAAAACAAGGGCCTGACCCTATTGCAGTTGCTTCAGCAATATGTTATAGTTATTTCAAATAACTATGTATCATATGTTATGATTGCCTGTGGTGTCTGTGCCCTTCACGTGCGGAGGTACCCGGCGGCGGGAGAAGATCATTGCAGGCGGGAATATAAGGAGGAGTAAACAGATGAAGAAGCTATGCTATGCAATCACAATGGCTGCGGCTGTTGCCTGTCTTAGCATAACGGCAAGCGCTGACAGCAAGGTATCATCCGTTGTGGAATCCTACGAGATGAATGCTGAGAACAGCTACAGTGTAAGCTATCTCGAGGAGGATCCGTATCTTGTGAATGTTTATGAGGGGTACGGCTTTGCTAAGGATTACGGCAGCGCAAGAGGACACGCATATGTTCTTGAGGATGTTGGCAAGACAGAGCGTCCGCATCCGCTTGCAAACTGCCTGACATGTAAGACCGAGGATTTTACGAGACTTGTCAATGACATGGGCGAAGATGCTTACTCGCTTGAGTTTGACAGCACATATCCGGACATGCATCAGAATGTCGGATGCTATTCATGCCATCTGGAAAACTATAACGAGGGTGAGCTGAATCTGTCCCATGATTACACCGTAACAGCCATCAGCGATGAAGTGGGCGACGGAACGATTGCCGCAGCTGTCGGCGTGTGCGGACAGTGCCACACCGAGTATTACTTTAAGCCCGAGAACAAGGCGACCAACGTTCCGTACATGGACCTTGCTTCCATGGATCCGGAAGCTGAGCTTGCTTACTACGATGAGATGGGTTTTGCAGACTGGACGCAGGAGAGCACAGGCACTCCGATGCTGAAGGCTCAGCATCCCGAGATCGAGACCTATCTCGGCGAGGGCAGCATCCACGCGAAGATGGGCCTGACATGTGCGGACTGCCACATGGAGAAGGTCACATCGGAGGATGGAACCGAGTTCAGAAGCCATTATCTCAGGAGCCCGCTTGACAGCGATGTTCTTCTTGAGACCTGCGCGCAGTGCCATAAGGACACAGACATGGCTGAAAAGGTTCATGGCGTTCAGGATGAAGTCACTGCAAGAGAAAAAGAAGTCGGCGAAAAGCTCTCCACACTGAAGACAACGCTTGCGGAAGCGGTTGCAAGCGGCGACTACACGGATGAGGAGCTGGATGCGATCCGTTCTCTTCACAGAACAGCCCAATGGTTCTGGGATTGGGACTATGTTGAGAACAGTGAGGGAGCGCACAACTCTACGCTGGCTAAGAAGTGCCTTGACAAAGCGGAAGAGACCATTGACGAGGCAATGGGAATGTTTAAGTCATAATTCAGAACAGAATACCACGAAGCCGCCGCGTAATACGGCGGCTTCATTTTTTTCCTGAAATAATGAACCGGAGCTTGTGATTGATATGAAAAAGTTCACCCGACTGTTTTTTTCAATGAAATTTGCGCTGATCCTGCTGGGGATCCTTGTCGCCGCCTGTGTGGCGGGAAGCGTTATTCCGCAGGGGGAGGCTGCTTCCTATTACATGTCGGCATATTCGGAGAAAAGAGGCGCCGCGATCCTGGCCCTGGGACTGGATGATGTGTTTCACTGCGGGTGGTTTATCGTTCTGACTGTCATCCTGTGCCTGAACCTGATCGGCTGCAACATCGTCCGGTTTCCTTCGCTGCTCAGGCGGACCCGGGAGGGATTTACGCCCGAAAAGTACCTGAAGTCCGGCAGCCGGCCGGAGATCTGCAGAAGCGACGATCCGGAAGAGCTGCTGCGGGAGTGCGGGTTCCGCAAACCTGAAAAAGGACAGACGGAGGACGGGGCAGCTTATATTTACGGAGTAAAAAACAAGGCCGGCATCTGGGGGGCATGGCTCTGCCACCTGGGCATGCTGATCGTGATCATCGGTTTCGGCCTTGGCCAGATGAAGCAGGTCCAGTACGCTGTCTACGGGGTTCCCGGTCAGACAAAGGCCGTCGAGGGAACAGACTATGAACTGACCATCGATGATTTTGAGGTGGAGCTGCGGGAGGATGATACCGTTGAGCAGTACACGGCTTCGATCACGATGACAGATACAAAAACTGGAGAAAAGCAGAGCGGACAGACAAGCGTCAACTATCCCGCGACGCTGTTCGGCATGCGCTGCTACCAGAACTCAACGGGCTGGGCTGCCGACCTGCAGATCCTGAAGAACGGCGAACTTATCCAGGAAAACGTTCTCTGCGCCGGAGAGTATGTGAATGTGGAGGATAAAGAAGCCCTGACTGTGATGCTGGCTGCGTTCTATCCGGATTATGAAAAGGGTCCGGACGGGATGCCCCGGACCGCCAGCTCGAAACTGAACAATCCGGCATATCTCTACCGTCTGTATTATGAGAATGAGATTCTCGGCATGAACGTGCTGGAAGACGGAGAGGCGATCACTGTTGACGAGTACACGATCCTGTTCAGGGATCCGCAGAGCTACACGCTGATCCAGATCAAGAGAGATCCGTTTACGCCGCTGGCGGCTGCCGGCGCCGTGATCGTCATGATCGCGCTGATCCTGGCCTTCTATCTGCGGACGGCAGAGGTTCTGGCGAAACAGACGGAGGACGGAAGCTGGTCTGTTTCGGGATACAGCCGGAAGGGCGGAGCTGAATTCGCTGACCGCATCGCGGAGAAGGAAAAAGAGTTACGGATAAGGAGAGGAAAGAGTTCCGATGAACGCTGAATTGTTTTTGAATGTTGAAAATACCATGTTTACCATTGCGATGGCAGCGTACCTGGCATCCATGGTCCTGTATGCGCTGTTCTTCGTGCTGAAGAAGGATAAATCCGGAAAGATCGCAGACATCATTGTGGCTGCAGCATTTGCGTTCCACACAGCAGCACTTGTTACGAGAGGGATCGGCGCCGGACGGCTCCCGATGACGAACCAGTATGAATTTGCAACAAGCTTTGCATGGGGCATCTGCGCCTGCTACCTTGTGTTCCTGTGGAGATATAAATTCCGCGCCCTCGGCGTCTTCGTGACTCCGGTCATCTTCCTGATCATCGGTTACGCGGCCATGCAGAGCAGGGAAGTCCGTGAGCTCATGCCTGCCCTTCGCAGCAACTGGCTGGCCATCCATGTATCCTCGGCAATCATCTCTTACGGAGCCTTCGGCGTCTCCTTCGCCGTATCGCTCATGTTCCTGCTTCGTCAGAAAATGTCGAACAGCGCTTTCTGGCAGGAGCACATACCGGAGGAGAAACGGCTTGACCTGATCAGCTACAGGGCCGTATCTCTCGGCTTTCTGTTCCTGACCTTCGTCATGATCTCGGGAGCCATCTGGGCCGAGCGCGCCTGGGGCAGCTACTGGTCCTGGGATCCGAAGGAGACCTGGTCACTGATCACCTGGATCATCTACGCCATCTACCTTCACCTGCGCATATCCAGAGGATGGAAGGGAAAGAGCGCAGCGCTCTTCGCCGTCATCGGATTTATCTGCGTGATCTTCACGTATATCGGCGTAAACACGTTCCTGCCCGGCGTGCACAGCTATGCGTAAGAAGCAAGAAGGCGCTGCCGATGCTTTTATTACATCAGCTTACGGAACATT
Source organism: uncultured Lachnospiraceae bacterium (assembly GCA_902803065.1). Taxonomy (GTDB): domain Bacteria; phylum Bacillota; class Clostridia; order Lachnospirales; family Lachnospiraceae; genus Merdiplasma. The sequence continues at coordinate 3,838 of CADCOP010000020.1, forward strand.
TCCTCGAACTGCTCAAGGGTAGCCGGTCTCGGGTTGCCCGGTGCGCATGCGTCTGCTGCTGCGGTCGGATGCCTATGGTCGCAATGGAACCCTTAGCAGTCTGCTGTGGGTCTGATGCATATGACTGCAACGAAAATCTCAGCGGGATTCGAGGCTCTCAAACAGGGTGACATATCCTGCGAGATCGCCGATCCTCTTGCGGTTTCCGCCGAGAATCGCTTCCCATTTTTTTCCTTCATCTCCACCTATATGGATCAGGATCTCCACGGAGCTGATGAAGGCGTCGTGGGCCTGCGTCCGCAGTTCATCCTGTTCTCTGCGCTCTTCGAAAGTCAGCAGACGGTTCCAGCCCGCGCGGATCCCGGTATAGCGGAACGCCCGGCGGAAAAACTGTTCATATAATTCGATGATGTCCTGGTCCTTTTCATCCAGAGCATCATTCAGACCGTTGATCATACCGTCATAGATCTGCCGGGCTTCATCCATGGTCAGCTGTTTCTGCATTTTACATACCTCCGGAGCGCATGCTTACTATATATAATATATTGTTATCAGATAAGATCAGGCTGGCCAGATCCCGTTATCGGCGATATGGTCAGCCTGATGGCATTTGTGATGCTATGGCATACGGGCGGGCGGCCTGTACGCTGCCTGCGGTGATATGTCTGTCAGGGCAGCCCGTACACTGTCTGCAGCGATATGGCTGTCAGCGTGCAGGTCAGATGCCGTCTGTGTTTGAACTTGCCTGGTACTCGGGGCCATCATATTTAATGGAGATGGATGCATCGTAGTTGTCGCCGTAGATGAATACGGTGATCTCGGAACCATCGTCTCCGTACCACATGGAGCCTACCTGCAGGTCGCCTGTAATGATCGCCATGCCGATCTTGTCGGGTTTATCCTTGTACAGAGAACCCTTCCAGTTCTCGAACTTATCTACGTCCGGCTTACCGTACACTTCTTCGTACTTATCGCACAGATCTTCAAAATCATAGTAATACTGATTTTCATTGGAATGATCGACATCGAGGAGATACATGCCTCCCACAAGGTGTTTGTCCTCGAATTCGAAAACGATGCCCGTGTCATAGGAAGATACCTTTCCGTTCAGGATCAGAAGACGGTCG
>CADCOP010000021.1 GCA_902803065.1 uncultured Lachnospiraceae bacterium
ATAAAACGAAAGGAGATCCAAATATGGATGAACAGAAGGTCCTCTCCTGTGAGGAAAAAGGTCCGGTAACGGATGCGCTGCTCGAAAAGATGGATAAGTATTTCCGCGCGGCAAACTATCTGTCCGCCTGCCAGCTCTATCTTCTTGATAACCCGCTTCTCAAGAAGCCGCTGACCCGCGAGATGGTCAAGAAAAAGATCGTCGGCCACTGGGGCACAGTCCCGGGACAGAATTTCGTCTACACACATCTCAACCGTGCCATCAAGCGCTATGACCTTGACATGATCCTGCTTTCCGGCCCCGGCCACGGCGGGAACTTCTTTATTGCCAACACCTGGATGGAGGGAAGCTACAGCGAGGTCTATCCGAATATCAGCGAAGATATTGACGGCATGCAGAAGATGTTCAAGCAGTTTTCTTTCCCGGGCGGTGTTCCGTCCCACTGCGCGCCTGAAACTCCCGGCTCCATCAACGAGGGCGGCGAGCTTGGATATTCCATCGCGCACGCATTCGGCGCCGTATTTGATAACCCTGACCTGATCGCGGCTGTTACAGTCGGCGACGGCGAAGCGGAAACAGGCCCGCTGGCAACATCCTGGCAGAGCAACAAGTTCCTCAATCCCATCACGGACGGCGCTGTGCTGCCGATCCTTCACCTGAACGGCTATAAGATCGCCAACCCCACCATCTTCGCGCGCATCTCCCACGAGGAGATCGAGAGCTTCTTCAAAGGCTGCGGCTGGAAGCCCTACTTTGTTGAAGGCGATGATCCGATGACCATGCACCGCCTTATGGCTGAGACACTGGACACCGTGATCGAAGAGATCAGAGCGATCCAGAAAAATGCCCGTGAAACAGGAAATGCAGACCGCCCCATGTGGCCGATGATCGTCCTTCGCACGCCGAAGGGCTGGACAGGTCCGAAATTTGTGGAAGGCCTTCCGGTCGAGAACAGCTTCCGCGCCCATCAGGTCCCGATCATGATGGACAAGCCGGAGCATGTCGGCATGCTCGAGGAGTGGCTGCGCAGCTATCGCCCCGAAGAGCTTTTTGATGACGAAGGCCATCTGCTTCCGGAGATCAAAGCTCTGACGCCTGTTGGAAACCGCCGTCTCGGCGCCAATCCCCACGCGAACGGAGGACTGCTCCTCCATGATCTTCGTCTCCCGGATTTCCGCAAATACGCTTTTGACATTGAAGGCCACGGTGAAAAGAACGGCCAGGATATGATCGAACTGGGAAAATTCGTCCGTGATATTTTCCGTCTCAATGAAAAGGGCCGCAATTTCCGCATCTTCGGACCGGATGAGACCATGTCCAACCGCCTGAATCATGCGTTTGAAGCGGCAAACCGCGACTGGAACGCCTCAACGCTCCCGACGGATGAATTCCTCTCTCAGGACGGACGCATCATGGACTCCATGCTCTCCGAGCATATGTGCGAAGGCTGGCTCGAAGGCTATCTGCTGACCGGACGCCACGGTTTCTTCGCAACATACGAAGCGTTCGCCAGAATCATCGACTCCATGGTCGCGCAGCACGCGAAATGGCTGAAGGTCTGCAACCAGCTTCCGTGGCGTGAGGAGATCGCTTCCCTGAACCTGATCATGGCATCCACCGTATGGCAGCAGGATCACAACGGATTTACGCACCAGGATCCCGGCTTCATGGATCACATTGCCAACAAGAAGGCAGATGTTGTCCGCCTGTATCTGCCGCCCGATGCGAACTGCCTGCTCTCCTGCTTCGATCACTGCGTGCGCAGCCGCAACTACGTGAATGTCATCGTTGCTTCCAAGCATCCCCGTCCGCAGTGGCTCTCCATGGAAGAAGCCGTGAAGCACTGCACGCAGGGCATTGGTATCTGGGACTGGGCAAGCAATGACGCAGGCGAAGAGCCTGACATCGTGTTTGCGTGCGCAGGCGAGACCCCGACCCTGGAGGCTCTTGCAGCCGTATCCATCCTGAACAAGGAACTGCCCGAAGTGAAGATCCGCTTCATCAACGTCGTCGACCTGTTCAAGCTGCAGCCGAAGACCGAGCATCCGCACGGCCTTTCCGATGCGGATTACGACCTGCTCTTTACAAAGGATAAGCCGGTCATCTTCAACTTCCACGGCTATCCGAGCCTGGTGCACGAGCTGACCTACCGCCGCCACAACAACCGTCTGATGCATGTACGCGGCTACAAGGAAGAAGGCACCATCACAACGCCGTTCGACGTCCGCGTACAGAACGACATTGA
>CADCOP010000022.1 GCA_902803065.1 uncultured Lachnospiraceae bacterium
CAGATCCAGAACCTTTTGCCCCTCTGTGCAAAGACCCCTGTCGATGATCTTTTTATAAAACTCTTCCGGATAGATATCCCTGTACTTCGCGTATTCCCTTGAAACTTTTCCCCAGTCAAACGCCTTTCCTGCGTCTATCCTGCTGTCAGAAATCATCAACATACCACCTCAATTCATGGAAGACGGGTCAAACCGCACGACGATCGCCGGACGTACAGACAACTTGATGTTGACGCGGTCGCCAAACAGTTGTACCGATCCGTCGATGCCTACTTTGACCGCATCCATATCAGACTCTCCCGGCGTCCTGAGCCACCAGACACAGGTCCCCGCCCTGCTCAGCCATGCGCCGGCAAGTACCGCCAGTCTTGTGGGTATACACTGGCGTTCCTCATCTGTTTTGAAATACTTCTTCGCTTCCTCCGCGCTCAGAAGGAACACCTTATCCCGGGTATCATTCCCGGGGTCTGACAGAAAGTGCGGGTTCTTATGCGCCGGCACGGTCACTTCTACCATCCTGGCCTGCTCATCCGCGGAAAATGCTCTTCGAAGGAACTCATCATTCAGCCACTCCCGCAGCGAACATGTCTCCCAGGAGACCGGGCACCATGCTTTATGATACGGTTCTATTTCCACCCCGTTCCTGGTGATCAGTGTCGCGGTATTCCCGTTTATCTCCAGCACGATCCATTCGATGGGCGTCGGATCTTTATAGTACTGAAGATACTTTCCGAATTGGATGATATCTCCGGGCTTCATCTCATTCTCCTTTCCGGTCGCCTGATCAGCCGAACACCATCTGCGTGAGAACCATATAAAGTACCGTCCCTGCCAGAATGCTGATGAGTGAATTTCGCTTCCACATCTGCACAAGCGCGACACTGAAAGCGCAGCAGGATCGTCGTAAGCGACATTGCCGCGACAAGGATGGCTGCATTCATACCTTCCTGCCCTCCTCTCTGCTTCGCAGAAGCGTCAGCACTAGCGTGATCAGCAGCATGGCCGGAATCAGGAATCTGTCCCGCCCGAAAACCACAAGGCACACGAACGTACACAGCAGGCCCGTGAGGGCCGGAATATGATCCTTTGCCGTCAGGTACTGCTCCGTGAAAGCCGCGGCAAACAGCGCGGTCATCGAAAACTCGATTCCCGCGGTGGAAAACGGAAGCACTCCTCCGAGCAGGCTGCCAATGATGCTTCCCGGCGTCCTTGTACTTGTCGACCATGGATATGCTGTAGAATAAATGCCTGGCATTCACCATGACCGTTGTGATGATCGTCGTCAGGACAGATGCTCCTCCCTGCAGAAGCCCCACGCCCACGTACTGCATGGAGCCGGCAAAGATAAAAAGACTCATGGCAGCCGCCCACAGGACGCCGTATCCGGCGCTGCTTAGGAGAATGCCGAAACCGATGCCTAAAGCGATGTAGCCTGCCATGACAGGGATAGACTTGTAAAATGCCTGTTTGATCGTCTGACTGTTCATAACATCTTCGCCTTCATGTCCAGGACCGCCTGCCGCACATCCGGCGCATTGTAAAGTGCGCCGCCCGCGATGATGATCGCGGGATTCAGCCTGACATATTCATCGATCGTTTTCAGGTTCACGCCGCCTGCCACCGCGCACATGCCGGACGGCACAGCCTGAACAAGCTCCTTCAGGTCTCCCAGAGGCGTTCTCCCCTTTTTCTGCACATCAAAAGCCGTATGGACACAGATGTAATCGATCCCGAGGCCCTTTAGTTCCTTCGCTCTTTTCTGAATATCGGGAACTCCGATGAGATCCGCCATTGCCTGCCGTCCGGCCTCATGCGCGGTATCGATCACGTCGGAAATTGTCTCATCCGCCGCCATCGCAAGCACCGTGATGATATCGGCCCCGGCTTCGACCGCGTAACCGCATTCAAGAGACCCGCCGTCGACGATCTTGGAATCCGAAAGCACGGTAAGATGCGGATATTTTTCTTTAACTATGCGTACAGCGCTCTGCCCATCCCGGATGATCATAGGCGTCCCGACCTCTACGATGTCAATGATATCCGCGATCTTGTCGACTGTGTCCAGGATGGTATCCGCCGATGCGTTGTCAATTGCAATCTGTAATTTCATCATGTTCCTCCCATCATCCAAAAATGGTCCTGCGCTCCGGCTCACACATTTTCGCCCCGGATAAATTCCCCCCCAAACTCCAGTGAATCCATGATCGTCTGAACATAAGCGTCCGGATCGCCCAGGAAAGCAAACGCTTCCGGCCGCTTCCTGAAGCTCTCATACAAGGGGCATCCCCAGGTGACCCCCAGCTCCGGGTTTTCCTTCACAGCCGCGTATCTGGGAAGCGGAAGATGCGGATAGCGGCTGTTCTCTTTCAGGGAGATCCCCTCCGGCGTCCGGTACGCGTACCATCCCATGCCGTGATAGTACTTCACGGGATCGTAATGAAGCGGACACGGAACATAAGCCAGATTGGAAAAGACCAGCGGCCCTTCCCCGATATTGACAGAGCAGTGGCCGTAATTCGGGGGAACCAGGAGAGTCCTGCCTTCCGGGACAGTCACAAGGATCACGTCATCAACAACGAGGCCAGAGGGATCGTTCGTATCGAAATTAGTCGATTTCTGAAGGATGCATAACGCTGTGCCTTTGATCACTTCATACACTTCCGCGTAGGTATTCGTCCGGGCGGGCGTCCAGCCATGGTAGTGTCCGGACGTTTTTTTGCACTCTCCATTGATCTGTCCGGGCATGATGACCGTAATATCATAGCGGTAATCATGCTTTTTCAGCAGCTCCCGGTCTTCCGGATACGCGATCCCCCTGTACACATCGTAAAAAGGCTCTTCGCCCACCATCTCCAGATCTGTCTCATCAGCAAGAAGTCCAGCCATCTTCCCGGCCGCCTTTCCCGCGTACCCTTCCATTGCAAGTCCTTCACCCAGGATAATTCTGCCGCTCTCCTCATCCATCTGCATGGGAAGGCCGCTCTTACTAAGCTGTATCATAAACTGTCCTCCTTACCTGATGTTTTCCGGCGCGGGCGTCTGCACGATACCATAAGCAGAAATGC
>CADCOP010000023.1 GCA_902803065.1 uncultured Lachnospiraceae bacterium
AGCCGCAAAACGGATGCCGCAGTACGAAGGTGATGCAGCGCAAGGCGGAAAACCGCAGGGCGAGTCAGGCACGCAGGGCAATGGCCAGGGCCAGGGAGCCGGAGGTGCCGGAGGCAGGCGCGGCGGCAGGACAAGCAAGGATGTTGAGATCACGATGATCGATCTGTAAAAAGAGCAGCGCAAAGGCCGGAGAGGGTTTCTTCTCCGGCCTTTTTTTGGTCCGGCGGCAATAGAAGCGCTGCCGCACTCCCCAGTGCCACATGATCGCGTGAAGATCCCGCCGCCTGCGCAGTCAGTCGGGGCGGATATACCGCCCCACGCTTTGCTGTTCCGCATCCTCTTATAAAACTGCGTCACAGAATAACGGATATATAGTCAAAAAACGGCACCGGGACGGGGTCCCGGTGCCGTTGCTTCAGGTGTGTGGCGGAGTGATCAGCCGAGCATACCTGCTGCGGAATTCAGAAGTGTTGTCAGAGTTGCGGAATCAGTTACACCGGAGGTGATGAGCGTCACTGCGCTGCGGATCATGGCTGCCGCGTCCGGTTTTGAACTCTCCACAAGGACTGCTGCGGAATTCAGCAGGGAAGCGATGGTATCGCTGTTGGCTGCTGCGTCGGCGCTGATCAGGTCTGCGGCGCTCTTGAGCAGGTCGGCTGCTGCGCTCAGGGATACATCGCCTGTGGCCGCTGCGTCAGCGGGAGCTGCCTCGGTCTGTGCTGCGTCAGCGGGAGCTGCCTCGGTCTGCGGTGCGTCGGCAGGAGCTGCCTCGGTCTGAGCTGTATCGGCAGGAGCCGCCTCGGTCTGTGCTGCGTCGGCAGGAGCTGCTTCGGTCTGCGCTGCGTCAGCGGGAGCTGCCTCAGCGGGGGTCTCCTCAGCTGCGAACGATGCAGTGATGGCAATATCGCCGTAATTGACGGTATAGATATCGGATACGTTCCAGTCGGGAGCGACGATCATGTAGTTTCCGGAACCGGAAAGTTCTACATCATCATATTCGCAGGGAAGGATTTCCTGTCCGTGCCAGTCGATCACGCCGTAATTGTAGTTTTCATCCGTATATCTGTACAGAAGGCCGGAGCCATAGGACAGCGGATAGACATTCTGTTTGGAGGCGTCGATGAGCGTATCCACGCCGTCAGCTGCCAGGATGTGCAGATCTCCGGACAGGTCCGTATATAAGGCGGACGCGCCGTTGATATCCATGACTTCAATGGAGATCTTCGGTTCGCAGGTGACCTCGCCATTCTCATTTACAAAGCCCAGTTTTCTGTCTTTCTCAACTGCGAAATAACCGCCGTTATAGTAGTTTGAGGACGAATAGGCACCATTTGCGGGGCCGTAGTAGCTGGATTTGACGGAGTCATACTCGGCAGGAACCACGACCTTTCCGGTCCGGTCGATCAGACCCTCAAGATCTCCGGTGGATACCTCAGCGTAATCACCGCGGAAATCATAGATGTATGCGAAAGAGGGCTCCAGAAGGACATTGCCTTCTTTGTCCATCAGTCCGTACTGGCCGTTCTCACGGAACGTTTCGAATTCTGAAAGGTCCAGATCACCGGTATCGTAGGTGGATCCAAGGCCTTCTGCAACTGCGGTGAAGGAAGAATCGTACATTTTAACGGAATTGGTACGGTCTTCAATGCTGATATAATCGCCGTGCGCTTCGGCTCTCATATACTGTTCTCTCGTGAGGTTCGCGATGCAGGAAGCAGTGCCGTCAGCTATGTAATAGACATCGGCGGTGTCGATCAGGTAGTAGGCATCGGAGGATGACCAGCTCTGATAGTCATAATGGTTGGCATCGGACTGCTTGAGCTTGAAGCCGATGGCCCAATTCCGGCTTAGTACCTTAACATCGCCGTACTGGAACGGGGTGATCTCCTGCGCGTCAGCGTTCAGGAGTCCGCCGCTGTTTACATCCTCGGTAGCATGAAAAGCGAAAATGAAGCCGTAATCACTGCTGAAGGAACGGCCGTAAACGGCATCTGTCAGAAGATTGCCGCTGACGTCCGCTATAGCGTATCCGGCGTCCTGTTCCACGCGAAGCAGGTCGCTGCCGTCGATCCAGTCGGCATTTGACAGCGAGACTCCGGTGGATGTTACAGTGATCTCAGCTGAAGCGGTCATCGGAACTGCAAGAGCAGCCGCGAGGACCATGATTGGAAGGTATTTTTTCATTGCTTCTCCTTTCCGGGTGGGTCCCTTTCAACTTTTTGGTAACTGAAGAATTACCGCTGTTAATAGACATTTTATCATAGTTACCTGCGTTTCGGAAGTACAGGGATCTTTTTTACCCGGAAATCATCTGCTTTTAAACCCGGAAAAGCAGCATTGACAGCCCTGATCCTGTTTGTTATAGTTTCGATAGAACAAAGGAGGAAGGAACGATGCTCATAGAAATTGACTTTCAAAGCGAAGAAGCCATCTATATTCAGCTCAGGAATCAGATCATCCTGGCTATCGCGGCGTCGCTGCTTCACGAAGGAGATGCGCTACCGCCGGTCAGGCAGATGGCGGGACAGATAGGCATCAACATGCACACAGTCAATAAGGCCTATGATGTACTGCGGCAGGAAGGTTTTGTGACGATCGACCGGAGGCGGGGCGCCGTGATCGCGGTGGACGCGGACCGTGCCCGCGCGCTGGTACAGCTGAAGAGTTTACTGCAGCCGGTCATCGCCAGGGCTGTGTGCCAGGGCGTACATCCGCAGGAGATCCATGCGCTTGTGGATCAGATCCTGGATGAATGGGGAATCTCCCGGAGACCTGCTGAAGACTGAAAGGAGAAAGCATATCACCAATATGAATGAACAGTATACAGAAGCCGCAAAAGCGGCGCTCAGACTGGCCAGGGCTGAGGCGAAGAACAGCCGCGCCGGTTATATAGGAACAGAACATCTCCTGCTGGGACTGGCAAGGGAGCCGCGCGGCTCCGCAGGCGCTGTCCTCCGGGAATTCGGCGTCAGCGAAGGAAGGCTCCGGGAGCTGATCGCGCATCTTGTCTCCTCGGAAGGCGGAGTGGTCACGAAGGCTGAGGGCGGATGGACGCCCAGAGCACGGGGAATCCTTAAAAACGCGGCCGGCGAGGCAAGAGCAACGGACCTTGAACTGACAGGAACCGAACACATTCTCATTGCCATCATGAAGGATGTGGAATGTGTCGGCGCAAAGCTCCTGCATACGATGGATGTAAACGTGCAGGCCATGTATAAGCGGCTTCTTGATATCATGGGCGTTTCCGACGAGCACTCCCGTGACCTGATGAAGAACCTGAAGGGAGCAGCCGATGACGGGGAGACAGAGACGGCCGTGCTGGATCAGTACAGCCGCGATCTGACGGCGCTCGCGAGGGACGGCAGGCTGGATCCGATCATCGGAAGAGAACGCGAGACAGAACGCATTCTGCAGATCCTGTGCCGGAGGACAAAAAATAATCCGTGCCTGATCGGTGAGCCCGGTGTCGGAAAAACAGCCATCGTGGAAGGCCTCGCTCAGAGGATAGCATCGGGAAATGTTCCCGCGTCCCTGACAGGCCGCCGCGTGATCACGCTCGACATGGCTGCCATGGTCGCAGGATCAAAATACCGCGGCGAGTTTGAGGAACGTATGAAAAAGGTCCTGAATGAAGTCATGGAAAACAGGGAAGTCCTGCTGTTTATCGATGAGCTTCACACGATCATCGGCGCAGGCGGAGCCGAAGGCGCCCTGGATGCTTCCAACATCATGAAGCCGTTCCTCTCCCGCGGAGAGATCCAGGTGATCGGAGCCACGACCGTAGGTGAATACCGGAAATACATTGAAAAGGATTCCGCGCTGGAACGGCGTTTTCAGCCTGTCATGGTGGAAGAGCCCGGCGAGGATGAAACGCTGCAGATCCTGGAAGGCCTTCGGCCGACGTATGAACAGTTCCATGGCGTCTTGATCACGGACGAAGCCCTGAAGGCATCGGTAAGTCTTTCAAGAAGATATATCAATGACCGCTTTCTGCCGGATAAAGCCATTGACCTGATGGATGAGAGCTGCGCCCGCAGGCAGCTGGATGCTTACAAAAAGGCCCCGGCGAAAGAGCAGCAGCCGGGCGAGCTGGCAGAGCTGGGAAGAGAAATGGAGACTGCCCTGATCGAAGGGGATACGGAAAAAGCGAAAGAGCTTCACGAGCGGATCGTCAGCCTCCGCAAGGCACAGGAGGCAAAGGAGAATCGGGCAAGGAAGAGGGCAGAGAGAAAAATGCCTGAGATCCTTCCGGAGGATATCGCGAAGACTGTTTCCACCTGGACAGGAATCCCGGCAGCCCGTATCGATACATCTGAGGGAAAGCGCCTGCTGTCCCTCGAAAAAGAGCTGCATAAACGCGTGATCGGCCAGGAGGAAGCTGTCAGGGCTGTAGCCAGGGCTATCAAACGCGGCCGCTCCGGTCTCAAGGATCCGAAGCGCCCGATTGGCTCGTTCCTTTTCCTCGGCCCTACGGGCGTAGGAAAGACGGAGCTTGCCAAAGCTCTGTCAGAATGCGTGTTCGGAAGCGAGCAGAACATGATCCGCGTTGACATGTCGGAATACATGGAGAAGCACAGCGTATCCAAGCTGGTCGGGTCGCCGCCCGGATATGTAGGGTACGAGGAGGGCGGACAGCTTTCCGAGAAGGTGCGCAGGCATCCTTACAGCGTGATCCTGTTTGATGAGATCGAGAAAGCTCATCCGGATGTTTTTAACATCCTTCTGCAGGTGCTCGATGAAGGGCACATTACCGATTCACAGGGACGGAAGGTGGACTTTAAGAACACGATCCTGATCATGACTTCCAACGCCGGCGCGCAGCGCATCATGTCACCGAAGACACTGGGCTTCGGTGCCGGAAATGACGCAAAGCTGAATTATGAAAAAATGAAGGAAGGCGTCCTGGAGGAGGTCCGCCGGATGTTCAAGCCGGAATTCCTGAATCGTATCGATGATATCATGGTCTTCCACGTACTCACGAAAGAGGAGATCCGCAGCATCGTGGACCTTCTGTTCGCGGATCTTGCAAAGCGGTGCAGGGAACAGATGGGCATTATTCTGAAGGTGCGTCCGCAGGTCTGTGATCACATTGCAAAAGCCGGGTTTGATGAGAAATACGGAGCCAGACCGCTTCGCAGAGCGATTCAGAACCAGGTGGAGGATCCGCTTTCCGAAGAGATCCTGGCCGGCAATGTGAAACAGAACGGTACGGTAACTGTGAGCATGAAGGATGGGAAGATCATCTTTAAACCGAAGAAGGAAAAACCGGAAGCGTAATATATGCGGCAGAATGTCAGC
>CADCOP010000024.1 GCA_902803065.1 uncultured Lachnospiraceae bacterium
GATTTTGGGCAAAAAAAATGGAAGGTACAGGGATCGAACCTGCGACCTTTCGCACGTCAAGCGAGCGCTCTCCCAGCTGAGCTAACCTTCCATCCCGGACATTGTATCACACAATCCATGTAAAGTACAAGGGAAATTTTAAATACTTTTTTCAGCAGGTACTCTGAGGCCGTCCATTAAAATCCGATTAAGTTTAAATATCATCCTTTATTTGGGAAACAGATATGTTATGATATACAGCAGAAAAGCATCTTTTTGGCAAGACATAATGAAATATCCTGTATGGATAATGGAGGAATGAAATGAAACTGCTGGTTGTTGAAGATGAGGTCCGGCTTTGTGACAATATTGCCCGCCATCTGCTGAAAGAAGGATATGCTGTTGAAAAAAGCTACTCGGGACCCGAGGCAATGGATCACATCCGCTCCTATGAATATGACGCGATCATACTTGATATCATGCTTCCCGGGACTGACGGTCTGACTATTCTGGCGCACATGCGCAGTCAGGGCAACCGGACCCCTGTCATTCTCCTGACAGCCATGGATACTGTCAATGACAGGATCCGCGGTCTGGACAGCGGCGCTGATGATTACCTGACAAAGCCGTTCTCTCTTGAAGAATTATCTGCCAGGATCCGGGCACTGATCCGCAGGCAGTCTGTCGGGCAGACAACATTTGAGCTGAAAGCAGGTCCTCTCGTGCTCAACACGAAGGCCAGAACCGCAGAGCGTGACGGAAAAACGATACAGCTGACTGCCAAGGAGTATTCTATTCTTGAGTATCTCCTGCACAACAAGGGTGTCGTTGTCACGCGTGAGAAACTGATGCACCACATATGGAACAATGACTATGAACTGCAGAGCAATATCATCGATGTTTATATCCGGACGCTGAGGCGAAAGATCGATGACGGACATGACGAAAAGATCATTCATACGCTCCGCGGGATCGGTTATATCATCCGGAATGAGGAGACGGTGTCTTCATAATGCGCAAAAGACTTTCCATTCAGCATAAGATCACGCTGTACTACGCGGTCATCATGATCATCTTCACTCTTCTGTGTGAGGGAGCGATCATTGGCGGCTCACAGGTACTGATCCGGGCCAAGTCTCAGAAGACTATCATGAGAGCGGTACAGGACAGCTTCGATGTTATCACCATGCAAAATGACAAAGTTGTCGTTCCGGAGGATTTTGATTACTATTTTCTGGGTTCCATCCTTGTTGTGTATGATTCGAACGGTGAACGCGTAACCGGGCAGGGACCGGCTGTCCTGATGAATGAGCCTCTGGAAAACGCCCGGCTGCGCAGCTTCAGTACCTCCACGGAACAATATCTGCTCTATGACCTCTACAGGGAATATAACGCTCCGGAAGGCGTATGGGTGAGAGGCTTTTATTCCATCACCAAAGCGTCGGAAGAACTCAGCTTCCTGTTCTCAGTGGTGTTCGTCGGTCTCCCCGTTCTTATCGCCTTTGCTCTGCTGGTCGGAAGCATTTTCGCAGCCCGCGCGCTTGCCCCTTCCCAGAAAATGGCAGCTGCTCTCCGGGAGATCAATTCAGGAAAGGACCTCAAAAAAAGACTCCCTATCAGGGAGCCCATGGATGAGCTGGATGCGGTGGCCGCTTCCATAAATGAAATGCTCGACCGTCTGGAACAGGCATTTATCTATGAGCAGCAGTTTTCTTTCAATGTATCTCATGAACTGAAGACTCCGCTTGCCGTCATCCTCTCTGAATGCGAGATCGCGCTTTCCGAGACGCAGGACGCCTCCCAGCAGGAAGGATACCTCCAGATACAAAGCCAGGCAAAGAGGATCCTGTCCATGTGCAACCAGCTTCTGGAACTGCACAAACACGTTTCCGATGAAGGCAGCCTGGATCTGGAATTGTTCGATCTCTCTGTTCTCTTCCAGAGCCTTATTGAAGATATGTCGGAAACAGCCTCTGCTGCTGATGTGACCCTGATCCCCGAAATACAGCCGGATATCATGTTCCGGGGCGATGAGACCCTTATGATACGGCTGCTTTCGAACCTCATGGAAAATGGCATTAAATACCGCCGGGAAGATGTTCAGTCCTTTGTAAGAGTCCGCCTGTATAAAAAAGACCGGGCGGTGTATCTGGAGGTCTCAGACAACGGCATCGGTATTCGTAAAGAGGACTATGAAAGCATCTTCAACCGGTTTTACAAGGTGGAGAAGTCCAGGAATTCTCTCTCAAACAGCTTCGGTCTTGGACTTGCGCTGGTAAAATGGATCACACAGGCCCATGGCGGTACGATCCATGTAGAGAGCACTTTTGGCCAGGCAACCACGTTCCGGTGTGTTTTCCCGGATGCCGGCAGCACACAGTTAACCATACCTTCACAGGGGTGACCGCTTCGCGGCGCCCTTTTTTTCAGCTGATCCGGATGATCTGTTCGTAAATCACAATATCTCTGTCCGTGATCTGCCGGTTCATATGATAATGCCCGAATATCCACCGGCTGTACCGGCTCTTCTGCCGTATCGTCTCAAGATATTCCGTCAGCGTGTTCCTGC
>CADCOP010000025.1 GCA_902803065.1 uncultured Lachnospiraceae bacterium
ATTGACCTGTGTCAGCCCTTCCAGCGGTGTTTTATCATCCTGATAGAGGACTGCTTTTTCGGTCACCTCCGTAACGCCGCTTCCCCGAAGCTTTCTTCTCTCATAGAATGGCCGGCGCCAGACATGATAGCTGTGTCCCTGATGCGTAAAATAAAAATCTACAAAGCTCTCTGTCCCGTCCTTCGCGTACTCGCTCCGCAGGCTTTTCGTATCCCTGTAGCTGCCGCTCATCTTTCCGTAAAGTGCGAAACAGATCGCGTCAAATATCGTTGTCTTGCCTGCGCCCGTATCTCCCGAGATCAGGAACAGGCCCTTCTCCTCAAACTGCGTGAAATCGATCTCCGGCATCGTGTCGGCATAGGGTCCGAACGCGCTGATGATCAGTTTTACCGGTCTCATACTTCCACCCCCGCTTCCGCTGCCGCCTGCAGCATGATCTTCATTTCTTCCTCACTGATGTCACATCCGTACATCTGCCGGTAAAAATCCCTGATCAGCTCCGCAAAAGACCTGCGGTCTCCCATCTCAGAGAGGTCAACATGGCTGATCTCCCTCGTATGGGAATTATCGTAATCGATCTTCAGCGTATTCGGGTACACGGTCTGGAAGATGTGCATGGCATCATCAATGATGTCCTCATCCGTCAGCGTCGCATAGATGAAATCCTCTGTGCAGCTCACGTTTTCAGCTGCCAGCAGTTTTTTCATGGGTCCCCTGAGGTGCCGCATGCCGCGAAGCGGCTGCAGAGGGATAAGCTCAGTTTTCACATCTCCCTTATCGCCGAGGGTGATGACCGGGACCGACTTATCGTTTGTCACTTCGCTGCGGGAATACTTCAGGATCGACCCCGAGTAGCGAATCGTATCTCTCCCGACCCTCTGCGGCGAATGAATATGTCCCAGCGCCACATAATCAAATGCGTCAAAGCAGTCCCAGCCGATCTTTTCGACCAGTCCCACGCTCTGCGCGGCCGCGCCTTCCGAACCGCCCAGCTCCGGATCCGCTCCGGCTCCGGCAACGAACTGATGGGCCACAAGGACATTTCGACGAGATGTATCAATACCCGCATGGGCGAGGATGACACGGACAGCATCGTCATAGGTCACGATCTTATCGTCCGGGAAAAAATGGCGCACCTGGGAAGCCTTGACAAAAGGCAGGAGCCAGAAATTGACCTCCCCGAAAGAATCGCGGACAGTCCTTTTGCGCAGGGTTCCGTCAAACACCGCGGATATGTAGACAGCGTTTTTCTCAAACAGGCTGCTCCCGTAGTTCAGGCGCTCGTCCGAATCATGATTTCCGCTGATCATGAAGGTCTGCACCTGTTTTTCCGCGAGAGCCGTCAGGAACCAGTCCAGCAGCTTCGTGGCTGCCTCGCTAGGCACAGCCTTATCGTACACATCGCCTGCGATCAGCACGCCGTCGATCTCTTTCCTGTCAATGATCCGAAGTATCTGCTCAAGTATATATCTCTGGTCTTCGATCAGGTCAAACTCCCCCAGGGTCTTTCCCAGATGAAGATCCCCCAGATGCAGCAGTTTCAATGCAGTCCCCTCCTGTCCTGAATACACGTGTCATACCGTGTCATATAATGCTGTTATTTACGCTGATATCATGACGCATGCCGATAAAATGTCAGCATCAAAAAACCCTTGATATTACTGGGCTTTTTCTAATTTCCAGTAAAATCAAGGGTTTTAAGATTCGAGCTGCTGACGGGAATCGGACCCGTGACCTCCACATTACCAATGTGACGCTCTACCGACTGAGCCACAGCAGCCTGCAGCGTTTTGCCCGCTACGAATTAGGATTTTAACATAATCCATGTATGCTGTCAAGCAGAGAAAACAATGTTTCAGCGTCTCTGCCGGACGATCTCAAAAGCAAGGACTCCTGCCGCCACGGAGGCATTCAGGGAATCGATCTCCCCCCGCATGGGAATAGCTGCCGTGAAATCGCATTTTTCGCGAACGAGGCGGCTTACTCCCTCTCCCTCGTTTCCGACGACAAGGCCAATGGGGCCTTTCATGTCGATGTCATACATCGGCGTACCGTCCATATCCGCGCACACGAACCAGAGACCCTCTTTCTTCAGGTCCTCGATCGTCCTCGCGAGGTTCGTCACGCGCGCCACCGGCGTATAATTGAGTGCCCCTGCGGAGGTCCTGGCAACAACGGCGGTAAGTCCCACGGCTCTTCTCTTCGGAATAATGACGCCGTGAGCGCCGGCAAGATTGGCCGTGCGGATGATGGCTCCGAGGTTATGGGGATCTTCGATGTCATCAAGCAGGATGATAAACGGAGCTTCCCCCTTCTCCCTTGCCTTTGCCAGGATGTCATCCACTTCAGCGTAGCTGTAAGCGGCAGCCTGGGCTATAACGCCCTGGTGATGCCCTGTCACGGAGATCTGGTCCAGCCGCTCCTTCTTTACAAATGTGACGATCGTTTCCTGCTTTCTTGCTTCCCGCAGGATCGAAAGGACCGGTCCGTCCTGAAGGCCGTCCTGCACAAACAGCTTATCCACTGTTTTTCCGGAGCGGAACAGCTCCAGAACAGCATTTCTGCCCTCTACTCTGAGCATGTCCTCATCGTTTTTTTCGTCCGCCTGTATTTCCGGTCCGGCTGTTACTTCCGGTTCCCCGGAAAACCGTCTGCCATCATCACGGCCTTTCCGCGGCTGTCTGCCGTTATCGCCATACGGCCTCTGCCGCGCCTCATTCCTGTCTCTTCTGCCCTGTCTTCTATCAGAATTCATATCCTGCTGCTCCCAGTCCCTGCCGGATCAGATCCAGCATCCTTGTGTGATCTCCTCTCAGATACAGCCATCCGATCAGAGCTTCAAATCCCGTAGCTTCCATGTAATCGCCGCGGGAAGCATTCTTCGCGGTATGCGAAGGATTCGCGTTGTGCCCTCTGCGGTACACGGCCTCCTCTTCCTGTGTCAGCTGCGGAAGAAGCGCCGCCATCATCTTCGCCTGCGTTCCCGCGCGAACGATCTGCGCGGCCTTGTAATGGAGCTTGGCCGACTGCATGTTCGCCCGCTTCACGAGGATCGTGCGGATGACAAGGTCGAACACGGCATCGCCCATGTACGCCAGCGCCAGCGGCGAGTACTGTGTCCAGTCCCTCTCCGGAAGATGAAATGCCTGGGCCAGGTACGCATCAGGCTGCATTCCGCTGCCGCCTCTTATACTCTCTTCCATTTAACGCCCTCTCTTGTATCGAGCAGTTCAATGCCCATATCAAGGAGCTGCGCGCGAATTGCGTCTGCCTTCGCGAAATCCTTTGCCTTTCTGGCTGCCTGGCGCTCCGCGATCAGCTTTTCAATGTCGGAATCAAGCACTTCTTCCTTCTTCTCGAGGATCAGTCCGAGAACATCTCCCAGCTCAAGGATCTCATCGCGCACAGCCGTAATGAACGCGGATGAATTGTCCGCGGACACATTAGAGTTCGCAAACCGGACCAGATCAAACAGCGCCGAGATCGCGTCTGCCGTGTTCAGGTCATCATCCATGGCCTCATCAAATGCCGTCACATATTTCCGGGCCTCTGTAAGCTGCTGCTTCTCATCTTCCGTCATGTCAGAAGCAGATGCGTTCTGCGCGAGGAATTTCAGATTTTCAGCGGCGTTGACGATGCGCTCAAGGCCGTTCTTTGCTGCTTCCATAAGCTCCGCGGAGAAGTTCAGCGGGCTTCTGTAATGAGCGCTGAGCATGAAGAAGCGGAGGATCTGCAGGTCATATTTCTCCTTGATCTCACGGACCGTGAAGAAGTTTCCGAGAGATTTGGACATCTTTCTGTTATCGATATTCAAAAACGCGTTGTGCAGCCAGTAATGGGCAAACGGCACCCCGTTGCTGCATTCGCTCTGCGCGATCTCATTCTCGTGATGCGGGAACACAAGATCCTCGCCGCCCGCATGGATGTCAATGGTGTCGCCAAGGTATCTCTTCGCCATGACAGAGCACTCAATATGCCAGCCCGGGCGTCCCTGGCTCCACGGCGAATCCCAGTACGGCTCCCCTTCTTTTTTCGGCTTCCAGAGAACAAAATCCAGCGGATCTTCCTTCTGGTCCTCACCGGATACGAGCAGCGAGCGTTCGCCTGAGCGCAGATCATCCAGGTTCTTGTGGGACAGCTTGCCGTAGCCTGCATCCTTCCTTGTGCGGAAATACGCTGTGCCGTCTACCTCGTAGGCATACCCCTTCTCCATAAGATCCCGGATCATGTCGATCATGCCGTCGATCTCCTG
>CADCOP010000026.1 GCA_902803065.1 uncultured Lachnospiraceae bacterium
TCCGGACTGTCCTGCCCGCTTTCACGGTACCGACCAGGACTTCAGATCTTTTATTCAGTCAAGGGAGAGATACGGCCGGCCGACAGGAAGCGACTCCCGTCCGCGTATCCCGCAGCTTTCGCTGCCTGGCCCCTGAAGGAATGGTTACCTTCACCTTTCACAGTTCTTCCGGCGTTGTCAGTTTTCACAACTCGTACTAATAGTTGTCTCTCTCTGTCCACGTGCCAGCCTGCAGATTTTGTTTCTCCACTTTCTGCTACTCGGATCAGCGCGTTGTCTTATACAGCCTTTTCAGGCCTTCACTGGAAACCGGATTGTTTCGTCCCCCCGGAAAGAAAAACTGCTGCCTCAGTTTCTGCTCTCCTGCGGCTACCACTCCGCGGTATTCCGGGTTATTCCCTTTTTTCGAAGGGCGTCTGTTGTTCCGGCGGCAAACGCTGTACTTTTGATCTGCATCCCTCCGGCACAGCTGCGCACTTTCTGCCATCTGGCATTCCGGAGCATTCTCGCGTCTGCTCCGCAGGGCACTGCCATGGGTATCCTCATGGTTTTTCCCCAATGCAGGCGTTCCGACTGCTGACATATCGGAAGCTTTCGCCTCTCAGAACGGTTGACATCCCGCTTATGCACTGAGTTCCAGAACAGCCCGGAAGGATTCGTTTCTGTATTTGTTCTGTATTCTGTTGTGATACAAGAATAGCAGAGCAATGCGGGCAGTTCACGGAAAAAAAGTTACGAAGCGGCCCTGTCCCTTGCGAACTGCATCAGTTCCCTCTCTGCCGCTATATCGCTTTGATACGGATAGCTCATGGCGCAGCGTTCAAACTCCTTCTCTGTCTCCTTCGCTTTTTCTTCATCACGGTCAGAGAGAAGCACGCAGGCATATTTTGTGCGCAGAACGGAAGGATACTGTTTCATGGCTTTCATCATTCTCTCCTGATCTTTCGTCATCAGACCATCCAGTACTTCTTTCCGGTTCCGGCTGATCGCTTCCACGAACATGCGGTCGCATGTCATCAGGATCCGGTGCAGATCCACGATACCGCTTTCAATGGACAGCAGATGCTCCATAAACGCATCTGCTTCCTCAAACCGGTGCTCGTCCATCAGCCGGTTGCAGCACAGTACGCCGGCTGAGGCAACGGTACTGTTGCTCATGGCGTCATCTTCCGGCACGACAAACCAGTCTGCCGGCATATCCTTCATCCGTATGCCCTTGGAAAGCAGTTCGTTGGCTTTCAGCTGGAGATGGAAAGCGCGGACCGCTTCGCTGCTGCGCATCATGGAGAGGGCATTGCAGCCGTCATTATCCACCGGTCCCAGATGCAGCGGGACGCCGTTCATAATGGCAAATGCCACTCCGATCAGAACCAGGATCTGAAGGATCAGAAGCAGGATGGAAGAATCAGGAACAAACAATGAGATCACGAAAAAAATAGCGCTGGCGGTCAGATTCATGATTGCTCCGCCGAAATTATAGAGCAGGAAAGGCATTGTCCCATCCTTCAGTTCCGGAGGCGCCATCAGGCACTGCCCACCGGTTCCTGCAAGCGAAAAATGCTTACAGCGAAGCTTTCCGTCCTCCTTCACCCACATCCAGCTGTATATCCGGAAAGAGCTGAATTTATAGCCCGTTGCCAGACCGAATACCAGATGTCCCGCCTCGTGGATCACAGTCTGGAGCGCCATGGCAGCATAAACCGTCAGTGCAAGCACGCCGAAAAGCATTATCTGTTTTCCGATATGTCCGTCTTCACCCGCAATCAGATCCATATACCGTAGGATCAGGATACCGCAGGCAGCGCCAATCAGCATGTAGATCAGGACGCCGATCCATTGTCCGGAGTTTTTCCTCTTCTTGTTCTTACTCATCTCAAAGCCTCCTGCCATTCAACAATACACTTACTGTCCCCGGATCAGACCTTCCTGATCTGTACCGCCATATACGCCCTGCCGGGAAGCTGAACGCGGAAATGCCCTTTATGAACGCCCGCATCTGTTCTTGTCATGTTCCAGGTATCGATCACGCAGACGGAAAACTCTGTTTCATCATCAAACCAGTAATCGCGGAAGGATGGCCGCATGAAGCTGTAATAGAAAAGGTAATAGGTTTTGACAGGAAGAGCAGCTTGATTCTCCGGCACACCGCATATCTCATCCCATCCGGCGCCTTTCCAGGGCATCAGTCCCGGACCCGGCGTCTCCTGCAGGATATCCCGCAGAAGGAAGAACCTCTTCTGGCTCTTGCCGTGGAGCTTTCCGCCATGAGACCACCAGAGGATATCATCTTCGTTCATATAGGTCTCTCCGTGCCCCGGATAACCGCCGCGGCAGACAGCCTCCCAGAACCGGCGGACCATCTCTTCACCGCTGATGTTTCCCCAGCCATGCTGTATGTTTCCTTCATAGCAGATCTCATCGAGGACGACCGGCTTTCGGTAGGTCTCCCGCCATTCATCTACAAGCTCCGCGCTTTTATACAGATCCTGCCTCTGGATACTGCAGTGCGTGATCCACGGCCTGTGATGATTGTAAAAGATAAGGCCGTTATGGATGGAGCAAAGGTGCCTGTACGGGTCATGCTTCATGATCAGGGACGCGTACAGCTCCCAGTCCTCCGTGGTCTTTTCCGGCATAAAATCATGCTCATTCGCCAGCGACCACCAGACATTCCGGAAAGCTGAAAAACGGGCAAGCACATACTTCCAGTACAGGATATCCTGCTCCCTTGTCATGCAGGAAAAGCCCCAACGGTCATAGGGATGCATGACGATCAGGTCCGCCTCGATCCCCCTCTTCTGAAGTTCCAGGATACAGGTCTCAATATGACGGAAATGATCCGGCCGGAAGCGGGTATAGTCAAAGGCATTCCCCTCTGCCCTTCCGGTATATTTCTGAAAGTTCTCCTTCGTCAGAACACTCGAATCCATTGGCGTTCCCTCGTATGGATACGAGCGGGGCTCACCGAGATTGTAGTCATAATGCTTGGGGAAAATACAGAAGCGGATCTTGTTGAACGCATTTTCTTCCAGGGTGCGGAGCGTCTCCTCTATTCTCTCATCGCTCTGAAGATTCCACACATAACAGGTCGTCCCCAGCGGGAAAAAACGTGTGCCGTCCTCGTACGCAAAATGGTATGTTTCCGCGACCCGCACAGGACCGTGATTATTCTCCGAGGCATCATATACCTCAAAGATCCCTTCCGCATCGCCGAAAGATGTTTCGACCCGCCAGGAATATGTTCCCGTATACGAGGGCATGAACCGGATCCTGTATATTCCGTTTCCATCGTAGAAGCCTTCTGCCTCGGCCGTCTCAAAAGCGCCGCGGAAGCTCCCGCGGACATACTGCTCCGTAAAAGGATTTCCGGAAGACGGCCCCTCAAAGGCTGCCTCAAATACGCCCCATTTCTCCACAGACTGATGCGCTGATATTATCTGCATGATGCTCTCCTTTATTCTATACATATTCAGCCTTTGCTCCTCTACTTTACGATCCAGTGTCCGTCTCTCTTCGAACCTTCACGTTCCAGCACACCCATTTCCTGCAGCTTTAAGCATATTTTCTTTACACCACCAAGGCTCAATTCACAACTGGAAGCTGCTTGCTGCAAGGTTGACATGGGATTATTTCTCAAATAATCCAAGACCAGCTCTTGTTTTTTTGTTAATCCTTTTTGCATAGAAACTATATTTTTACGTTCTGATACTTCTTCCCGCTCAAATGCCAAAGGAATAGAGACCTTGATCATTCCATCGTCAAAGGAAAAGACGTCCCTGCCGTATTTCTCAACTATTGTCGGAACTCCATGCCCACTTTGTTCTGCATACTTTGACGCCATAAAAATCATCAGCAGACTCTTATTCACCGGCACACTGGTTCCGCCGAAGAAGCCTTCCCGCGACAGTGAATACGGCAATCCACCATATGACACTATCTCAATTCTATTATCAAACATATATACAGAAGGGGCTATTCCTTCATTCCAATCATTATGCAAACAGGCATTTATCCATGCTTCCCTGAAACTCGGAAAATCAAATAATGTCTGTTCTTTTCTTTGCGAACCACTTACATCTACACGAGTTGAATTAATAGAGTTAAAATACTCCATCACTTCTGAAACAGACAGAAGCAGGCATTTTTTACCATACTCAGTTCTTTTTGACATGACACTTTTATTATCACCCTCAAAGATTACAACTTTTATCGAAACATCATTATCATCTGACATCAGATAAGCGTTTATATTGTACTCATCCTCACGATTTAAAAGCCCATAATTACTATAAAACTCATTTGAAGCCTTTGGATGAATTCCTAAACCTGAGAGTATTGCAAAAAATGATCTGAATGTAAGCTGTTGATCAGGCGCAGCCCTCTGCCGGATAATATCTGCATCCGATGAAGCCAGCATTTTTCTTAGTATAACACTTGACGCCTGCTCATCAGCTGATACATTACGAACATAATATCTTCCGTCATATGAATACGGTATGTCCGTACCCTTGGCTGACACTTTAATATACTTTTTCCCTTTTTCATCTGTGTAATCTTTGATTTCCGCATATATTCGCGGTTCTATCTTATCTCGAATACGATTTCTGATATCCATGAGGGTATTTTTGCCAATAGTTATGCCGCTTACATCACCGTTATCCAATACCCCAAAAAATACATTTCCTTCACCATGCTTGTTAAGCATAGCCGTTAGTGACTTCAAGCCCTTATCTAACTGTGCCAAACTCTCTTTGAACTCAGTGAATTCGTCTTCTATACCAAGATTCATGATATTACCCCCATTTCAAAAACATCTGAATAAAGTCTACCATAAAGGATACTCAAAGTCTACTTTCAAAGTCTACTTTCAAAGTGGACTTTGAGTATCCTTTCATCCCAATCGGCTTATATCCTTTACAGGCGAACAATGCACAGCTGTATCATATTCTGTGCCGCAGCAGGGAAAGCATACGGAAACTGAACTGACTTGATTTTTTTTATCCACCTCTTTATACTGAAATTGATACTATCGGTTTCAACTGTGTCGGGGCAGGACAGTTGAATTTTCGGTCTGTTTATGGAGAATGATATGGCTGCGAAAAAAACAACAGAAAAAAAAGAACAGTTGATTGAAAAAGACATAACGGAAAAGACCGCAGACGTGGAAAAGGCTGAAGAGGTAAAGGCACCGAAGGCAAAAGCAGCAAAAGCAAAGACCACAAAAGCGAAAAAGGAAAAAGCTGAAGAGACCAAAGCTGAAACTGCGGAAAAGAAAGAAACAGTAAAGAAAGAAACCGCCAAAAAAGAAACCGCAAAGAAGACGACCCGCAAGCCGAGGGCTAAGAAGGCTCCCGCACAGGAAGTCAAGGCTGAGGAGAAGACTTCCGCCCAGGAAGTAAAAGCCGAGGAGAAGGCTCCCGCCCAGGAAGTAAAGGCTGAGGAAAAAGCTCCCGTCGAGGAAGTAAAAGCTGAAGAGAAAGCTCCCGCTGAGGAAGTAAAAGCCGAGGAGAAACCCTCCGCTGAGGAAGCCAAAGCTGAAGAGGAAGCTCCCGCTGAAGAAGTGAAGACTGAGGATCAGGATCCGCAGCTGCCGCAGCCGAGACGAAGCGTTGCTTTTATCGGTTCGGAGTGCTATCCCTTTGTAAAAACAGGCGGTCTGGGAGATGTCATGTATGCTCTTCCGCGCGCTCTCATCGGACAGAACTGCGATGTTAAGGTCATCCTTCCCAGATATGCCTGCATCCCGCAGAAGTATCAGGAAAAGATGGTCTACCGCGGAAGCTTCCAGATGGACCTGTGTGAGGACGGACGTTCCTTCTATGTAGGAATCATGGAGTATGTGTGGGACGGCGTTGTCTATGATTTCATCGACAATGAGGAATTCTTCAGTTTCGGAAATCCCTACACGAACCTTGTGGACGACATCCCGAAATTCTGCTATTTCGGCAAAGCTGCTCTGGCAGCCCTGAATTACATGGACTGGATTCCGGATGTGATCCACTGCCATGACTGGCAGGCAGGCCTGGTGCCCGTATATCTTCGCACCATGTTCCACAATACGCCGGTCGGCCGCTCCAAGGTGATGATCACCATCCACAACCTGCGGTTCCAGGGTGTTTACAACATTCCCACAGTGCGCTACTGGTCCGGACTTCCGGATTATGTGTTCAACAAAGATGCGCTCAAGCAGGGCTATGAGGACGCCAACATGTTCAAGGGCGGCCTGACCTATGCCAACATGATCACAACGGTCAGCGGCACCTACGCTGAAGAGATCCAGACCCCGTTCTACGGTGAGAACCTGGATGCGCATCTGCGCTATCATTCCGGAAAGCTGCGCGGCATCATCAACGGCATCGACTATGAGATGTGGGATCCTTCCACAGATAAGCTGCTCGCCGTACCTTACAGTCTTAAAGATGTGCTTAAGAAGAAGAAAGAAAACAAGCGCGCGATGCAGGAAGAGCTGGGTCTGGAAGTCGATGACGGCAAGTTTACTATCGGCCTTGTCTCCCGCCTGACCAATCAGAAGGGCCTCGACCTTGTAAATGCGATCATGACGCAGGTCATCGACGGAAATACACAGGTCATTGTCCTGGGTACCGGAGATCCGGAATACGAGGATGCTTTCCGTTACTATGAAGCAACCTATAAGGGCAGCGTCTGCTCCAACATCATGTATGACGAGGGCAGAGCTCACAAGATCTACGCAGGCTGCGACGCCTTCCTTGTACCGTCTCAGTTCGAGCCCTGCGGTCTGACACAGCTGATCGCCATGCACTACGGCACAGTGCCGATCGTACGCGAGACAGGCGGACTGAAGGATACCGTACAGCCTTACAACCAGTACACTAATGAGGGCAACGGCTTCACATTCGACCGGTATGAGGCAGGTCTCCTGCTGGATGCCATCAACAGAGCAAAGACTCTCTACTTCACAAACCGCTGGTGCTGGGACGAAATGGTCCAGAGAGACATGCAGAAAGATGTTTCCTGGGAGAATTCCGCAAAGCAGTACCGCAGGCTGTATCTGGAACTGACACAGTAAGCCCATCAGGGGCGGTCCCTTGATTGATTTCCAGTCCAATAATAAACAACCGCTGTAACGAATGGGGCTTGTCACACCACCGTGTGACAAGCCCCTAACTTTCCGCAGATATCCTCCGAACTTCCTGCTCTCCGCATCGATCCGGCGGGCAATATCTCCCGTGTAAAAGCTGTCTCCGTTCGTCCGTCCTATTTCTTTGAGAGTTGCCGCGTGATCCGGCAAGCGGACGATCTCGCCTGGCTGATAGGCTCTGCCCTGTGGCGCAAAGGTGCGAAACCAGGCTTCAAAGCAGGCTTCCTTCAATTCTTTCTGATAATTAGAAAATGCGCTCTCCCACAAATAACTGAGAATGGGAGCACACGGATAGCCGTCCTCTGCATACTGGACCGCCGGCGCGAGATCCTGCTCAAGAGAAAGTTTTCCGAAGCGGCTGTTGACGGCTGCCCAGGCTTTCACGGCTCCTGGAACCGTGACCGGCGCCCAGCCGCGCTTTGGCATGCTGTTTCCCGTGCCGGGTACATCCTTTTTGACCTGCTCAATGCTTGCGAGCATCGGGGAGCGCCCGCTCGAATTCAGCCCAAACAGCTTCTGATCCTTCTCAGACCAGATGATCGCAAATGCATCTGACCCCAGTCCGTTCGACGTCGGTTCAACAACTGTCAGCGCCGCGGCAGCGGCAACAGCGGCATCCATCGCATTTCCTCCTCTGCGGAGGACCTCAAGTCCCGCAGCAGAAGCCAGCGGGCTAGAACAATTCACCATCCCGCCCCGGGCATAGATCGGGTATCTGCGGGAAGGATATGTGTGCAGTAACGGATCAAAATCGTATTTCATACCGGACTCCTTACTTAATTTTAGTTTCTTTTAGGGGGCGCGGACGGAGAATTGGCCGTGTACTCCTTCCGGTCGCGGTCCTTTTTCTCCTGCACCTATGTATTATAGACAGAGAATTTACCCACAACCGCTACTTACCGCTTCGTATGCATAAAGCATGTCAACATTTCATGTATACATTTTATCTTATGAGGATTTTCTTTACAATATGCTGAAATAATTTCTACTCCATCCCGCCATTGCAAATCCCGGAACCAGCTCTCTTTTCCGTCTGAACAGAACACAGCCAAACTCTCAGCACTTTTCTCAACCATAAGTTTATGGCTCGCTGCTCTCCTGCCTTGTTATACTTTCTATTACGCTTACTCTGTCTTTTAATAAGAGTAGTGGTAAGCGCATCTGAAAATGGTATATAATTATTTCATTAGACAAGGAGGCTTTTATGGCTGAGAGACCGGTATTTGTATGTAATGAAAAAAGTTACGTAAAGAACATCCCGACTGAATTCACTTTCTGCCCCGGGTTTGCGAAAGTCCAGAAGGAACGCTCTGCGGTAAATCTGCATGAAGCCTTCCTTCGACGTTATCCTGATGCGAAAGTACTTGAGATTTCAAGTTTCTCCAGGGAAGAGCTCGGCCGTTCGCTGAGTGCTTTCCATCTGACGATTGGCCTGAAAGATGGCCGCCGTGTTCCTGTAGAAACTGCCTACCAGGCCGGAAAGATATTCCGGGACGGAGGACCTTTCACAGATCTTCTGGATGCATCTCCATCCCAGGCAAAGAGAGATCCGCGCCTGTCGCAGTTTGGTCCCATCACCGGGTTTACCTTCAATGAAATGTCTTTTCCAACACAGCCTCTGACATTGTTCTACACCTGGCTTTACATGAA